>JAURLM010000081.1 GCA_030831265.1 Chloroflexota bacterium | reverse complement strand
GAGATCGAATACGAGTGTGCGCCTGTCGATTACGTTCACTGGAAGGACTTTGGTCACGCTACAGCACGAACATGGGAAGAGGTGACTTGTGTATGGCGCTGGGTCTACATGACCCGTGAGGCGCTTGTTGAGCGGTTTGGCGAGGAGAAGGCTAAGAAGATCCCGATGGATCAGGGGCCAGAACCGCTGACCGCTTACAACGAGAGCAAACGTACGTACAACCGGGCGAAGATCTGCGAGCTGTGGGATAAGGAGACACTGAAGGTCTATTGGCTGTCTAAAGGATTGCCTGAGCTGGTTGACGTTCGTGACGATCCGCTGAACCTTGAAGGCTTCTTCCCCTGCGGTAGACCACTGTACGCAACGACCACGAGTGACAGCCTTGTGCCCGTGCCTGACTTCATTCTGTATCAGGATCAGGCTAACGAGCTGGACATCCTGAGTGACCGCATCGACGGAATGGTAAAGGCGTTGAGGGTGCGCGGTGTCTACGATGCCAGCCAGCCCGCATTGCAACGGCTAATGACCGGGGGCGACAACAACACCCTGATCCCTGTGGATAAATGGCTGGCTTTTGGCGAGAAGGGCGGGCTGAAGGGCAGCATTGACCTGCTACCGCTCGACACCATTGCGAACGCGCTGGGTCAGTGCTATCAGGCACGCGCTGACATCAAGAGCCAGATCTACGAGATCACGGGCATCTCGGACATCATCCGTGGTGCGTCCTATGCCAGCGAGACGGCCACAGCCCAGCAGATTAAGGGGCAGTATGCAGGTCTCCGTTTGAGGTCTATGCAGGAAGAGGTGGCGCTGTTTGCGTCTGACCTCATCCGGCTGAAGGCGCAGATCATTTGTAGCAAATTCCAGCCACAGACGATCCTTTCGTATGCCGCTGCGAGTCAGATGTCGCAGGCCGATCAGCAGCTCATCCCGCAAGCGTTGCAGCTCATCAAGGACAAGCCCCTGCGGAACTTCCGCATCGAGGTCTCGGCTGACAGCCTTGTGCAGCTTGACCAGAACCAGCAGAAGCAAGAGAGGATGGAGTTCATGCAGGCGTTTGGCGGGTTCCTGAATCAAGCCCTGCCAGTCGGCCAAAGCGCCCCAGAACTTATCCCGATGATGATGGAGATCGTCAAGTACGGTGTAAGCGCGTTCAAAGGCTCCCGCGTCATCGAAGGGACCATCGATCAAGCCCTCGACCAGCTTAAGGCGCAGCAGGGCCAGCAGAGGCCAGATCCGGGCGCACAGCAGGCGCAGGCAGATGCTCAGGCAGAGCAGCAGAAGATGCAGCTTGAGCAGGCAAAGATGCAGTCCCAGATGCAGATTGAGCAGATGAAGCTACAGGCAGAGGCTCAGATCGAGTCGCAGCGGCAGCAGATGGAAGCGCAGAAACAGCAGCAAGAGGCACAGTTTAACGCGCAAGAGCTGATGCAGAAGGAGCAGTACGAACGCTGGAAGACTGAGTTGGAGGCTGCAACCCGCATCATGGTCGCAAGGATTGGTGCCAATCCGGGTCTAGACATTCCTATGCTGGAAGCGCAGCAGGCCGTCAGCGAAAAGATCGCACAGGAGCTGGGCAGCAACGTCACTGAGGCACTCGGCCATATGGCGAATATGCACGAGCGCATGGCAAATATGCATGGCGAGTCGATGGGCCGCATGGGTGACGTAATGGCAACCCTGAAGGCACCAAAGCGCATCGTCCGTGGGCCTGATGGCAGGGCGGTTGGCGTAGAGCCAATGCAGCAGCAGGAGATGGGGCTAGACCAGCCCATGCTGCAATGATCGTCACAACCACAAAGGGCGACATGGACGACTCGTTTCTCGAGAAGCGCGAGGGGTCTGTCGACAACGACAACGAGTACACGGAATGGGTGGAGTACCACCTTGAAGGCGAACTCGTACATCGTTCGGCGCACGTTACGCTCAAGAGCGGTGCCATTGCAAAATCAAATGTTGGGGGCTTCTGATGGCTAACACACAGGCAATGTGCACTTCGTTCAAGGTGGACTTGCTAAACGGTCTGCACGCCTTTAGCTCTGCTTACAGGACCGTTGATGTATTCAAGGCTGCGCTGTTTACGGCAGCAAGCTCATTGGGTGCGGCAACGACTAGTTACACCACGGCAACCACCGAGGTTTCTGGGACTAACTACACAGCAGGTGGGGTAACTGTAACAAATGCCACGGCACCCACCAGCAGCGGAACAACTGCGTATTGGACTCCATCTGCCAGCTTTACTTACACCAACGTGACGCTGGCAACGGCGTTTGATGCGGTGCTGCTCTACAACTCGACGGCTACCGGCAAGAATGCGGTATCGGTGCATACATTCGGTAGCCAGACGGTCACTGCTGGGACGTTTGTACTGACGATGCCAACAAATGATTCGACAAATGCTCTCGAACGGATTGCATAAATGGCTGGTGGCCCGTGGGGTACAGGCACATGGGACTCTGCCGAGTGGGATAGCCTGCCGGTTACGGGCAATGGTGCCACGGGCGGCGTTGGCACGTTGGGCGTGTCAAATACGGCAGCACTCACTGGCGTATCTGCCACGGGTGATGTCGGCTCTGTTGGCGCGACAATCACGGTCGCAATCAGCGGGGTCTCGGCTACTGGTGAAGTTGGAACGGTTACGGCAAGCATCCAGCCAATCATCATTGATGACACTCATGACGGCGATGGTCAGAAGAAACGGTTTCTCGAAGAGCTAAAAAGGAAAGAACGCAAACGGCTTCAGTTAATCGAAATTTACGAGGATCTGTTAGAGGCAAAGCCAGAGGTTGTTAAGCCATTGGTGGCTAAGTTTGTACAGAAAACCACAAAATACGCTGTACCGACGATCAACTTTGAGGCTCTGCTGGCAGATTTGGATAAGGTCGAGGCTCTCTACAAAGAGCATCGTGAGATGGACGACGAGGAAGTTCTACTACTGCTATGAAACGCACATACGTTTATCAAGACGGCGAGATGGTCGAGAAGACTGCCAGCAACAGTCGGCCAGACTTGCACTTTGTTCAGGACGACATTAGCCCTTACCAGTCAATGATTGATGGCCGGATCATCAGCAGCCGGTCACAGCACAAGAGGCACTTGAAGGCTCACGGCTGTATCGAGGTTGGTAACGAGAGCATGGAGACTAAGGTCAGTCCACAGAGGGACGACAGCAGGAAGCAGGTGCTTGCACAGCAGCTTTCAAATATGACGCATAAGGAAGCTAACAAGCTCCTTGAGAAAATGCGTGACGATTCGAGGTTTAGCAACTATCCCCACAGGAGAGGTTAATGAGTGTCCCGAGTGAAAATGTAGGTGAAGTCGTAGACCGAAAAGAGCTGCTTGAGCAGCAGTTTGAGCAGGCTGAAAACACTGAACAGCCCGCTGAGATTGCTGCGCGAGACGATTCCGGTAAGTTCGTCAAGCAAGAGGTTGCCGAAGAACCCGTCTGGAAGCGTCCACCCGCGTCATGGAAGAAGGATTACCACGAGGCATGGGCTACGGCTGACCCGCGCATTCAGGAATATGCGTGGCAGCGTGAGGAGCAGATGCGTAAGGGCGTACAGCCCCTGCTAAGTAAGGCGCAGTATGCAGACGATATGCAGAAGGTCATGGCACCCTACGAGAACACCATCCGTGGGCTGGGAATGGAGCCGACTCAGGCTGTAAGGGCGCTCATGGAGGCCGACCATACGATGCGGACGACCAACGGTGAGCAGCAGGCAACTTACTTCCGGCAGCTTGCACAGCAGTACGGGGTCAATTTGGACGGAAATTCAAATTTCCCGCAGGTTGACCAGAATTACTCTTCCCTGCAAAACGAACTGATTGATCTAAGAGGTAAGCTGACTTCATGGGAGCAGCAGACTGAGGCACAACAGAATCAAGTGCTGCTTAACGAGATTGACCAGTTTTCGCAGGTTGCGGAACATTTTGAATCTGTAAGGCCGACGATGATCCAGCTTCTACAGGGCGGGGTAGCGGAGACTTTGCAGGAAGCCTATGATAAGGCTGTTAGAATTGATGATAATTTGTACGAGTCGATGGTTCAGAGCCAACAAGCCGAGAAAGCATCGAAGCGTAGTGCTGATCTGAACCGGGCGGCGAAAGCTGCTCGGTCTGCTGCGGTAAGCGTCAGAAGTTCCACACCCGGAACAAACACGGCCCCCAAAGCGCAAGACCGTCGATCACTGCTTGCCGAACAGTTTGATGGCATAAGTGACCGACTTTAATTAACTGATTAGGAGATATAAAAATGGCATTTGCCAACTCTTCGATCAGCGACATCATTGCGACCAACATTCAGAGCCGGTCGGGTGAACTCGCTGACAACGTAACGAACAACAATGCGTTGCTTCGTCGTCTCAAGGAACGTGGGAACGTAAAGACATTCTCTGGCGGTAACGTGATTTTGCAAGAAATCATGTACAACGACTCCACAACCTCGAATACGAATTCGTATTCTGGTTACGAAGTGTTGAACGTCTCGCAGAATTCGCCCATCTCGGCAGCTCAGTTCAGCATTACGCAGTACGCTGCGGCAGTGTCGATCTCGGGTCTTGAGATGATCCAGAACAGCGGTAAGGAAGCAATCATCGACCTGCTCGACGGTCGCATGAATGTTGCCGAAGCGCAGCTTGCCAATCGTATTGGTGGCGACATCTACCTCGATGGCACGGGCAATTCTGGCAAGAACATCACCGGCCTCGCGGCGATGGTTCCCGATTCTCCGTCCACAGGAACGTATGGTGGCATCAACCGCGCAACCTTCAGCTTCTGGCGCTCTGTCGCTTACTCTGGCCTCACCAATGGTGGTGCGGCAGTGTCGGCTTCTAACATCCAGCAGTACATGGATGCGGTCGCTGTTCAGCTCATCCGTGGTACGGACAAGCCTGACCTGATCGTGTGTGACAATAACTACTATCGTCTGTACCTCCAGTCGTTGCAGAGCATCCAGCGCATCACGGACTCCGGTTCGGGCATGGCTGGTGCTGGCTTTGCTTCGCTGAAGTACTACGGTGCTGGTATGGCGTCTGACGTTGTGCTCGACGGTGGTATCGGTTCTGCCGCGACTGCGAACCATATGTGGTTCCTCAACACGAAGTACTCAATGTTCCGTCCTCATAAGGATCGTAACTTCGTGCCAATCGGTGGCGAACGTCAGGCGGTCAATCAGGACGCTATCGTGAAGCTGATCGGCTGGGCCGGGAACCTGACCAGCAGCGGCTGCCAGTTCAACGGCGTGCTGACTGCATAAGGAGTAATTAAAATGGCTTATACTTTTGACGATAATAAGGCCGGGTTGCTCCAGATCGCTCTGACGGATTCTGGCGTGACGATGGCTAATGGCACCTCTGCTGTCCCGACACCTCCTGCGGTTCTCGGACAGATTGAACGTGCTTTCGACCCGACGTATGGCGCCGGTGAATTCATCCTGCTTGTTGGCGTTGCCAGCACGACGGTGGGTTCGCTGGTTACTTACGACGGCACCACCTACCAGACGATCCTTGCGGCGACAACGTCAAATCAGGCTCGTCCAGTAGCAATTGCGATGTCTGCCTGCACTGCTGGTCTCTTCGGCTGGTATCAGATCGAAGGCACGGCGGTGTGCGCTAAGTCGACTTCCTCGAACTTTGCTGCAACGGTTGCTCTGGGCGTTAAGTCCACGGGTAAGGTTGGCGCAACGGGTTCGGGTAAGGAGATCCTCGGCGCTCGCACGGCCAACGCTGCAACTGTTGCATCGGCGACGACCACGGTTAACGTGGTTCTGAACCGTCCTCACTTGCAGGGTCGGATTACCTAACAAGGTAAATGGAGGGCGGGGATTAAAATCCCCGCTCTTTCTATTATGCAAATTGAACTCATTTGTAACACTGACGACAGCGCGTTGTTTAGCAACGTCTCCGTCAATTCTCGTGCCCAGAAGAAGTGGGTCAAGGAAGTTTCAGCACATGACGGCCACGCGGTCATCGTAGGTGGTGGCCCTTCCCTGACGGAATTTCTGCCAACTATCAAAAAGCGTCAGGAGCTGGGGCAAAAGGTATTTGCACTAAACGGCGCTGCACGGTTCCTAAATGCCAACGGCATCATCCCCGACTATCAAGTAATCCTTGACGCTCGGGCTGAGAACGTCGCGCTGATCGGCATTGCAAAGGAATACCTGCTGGCCTCGCAGTGTCACCCGACGCTGTTTAGCCACTTTGACTATGCCGTTGCGGTAAGCGTCTGGCACCCGGCAATCGAGGGTATCGAGATGCACCTGCCTACCCATGACGGCGAGTACGCACTGATCGGGGGTGGGTTAACTGTTGGGCTGTCTACGATGTGTCTCGCCTACACGATGGGCTACCGTAAGCTGCACCTGTTCGGCTATGACAGCTCGCACAGGGAGACTTTGGGCCATGCCTACAGTCAGCCCATGAACAACAACGATGTCCTCTGTAAGGTCACGCTAGACGGTCAGACGTTCACCAGCTCGCTGACAATGGCTCGGCAGGCTGAGTTGTTCCCTGCCGTTTGCAATAACCTGCTTGACCGGGATTGCGTCATCACCCTTGACAGTGACGGCCTCATTATGGCTGTTTACCGGAACATGAAGGCAAACCCTGCCCCGAAGACGGAGGCAGACAAGTACAAAGCGATGTGGAACTTTCCACAATATCGCACTGTCTCGCCGGGTGAGATGGCTGCAAGAGAAGCGGTCAAGATCGCAACCATCGGCCAGAACACTACCGTAATTGATTTTGGATGCGGTACAGGCAGGGGCGGTCAGGAGATCCACAACCTGACGGGCGCTAACGTGGTGCTAGTGGACTTTGCAGACAACGCTGTTAGCGGCTCTGTAAAGCTGCCCTTCTTCATTGCCGACCTTACCCAGCCCATGACGCTTAAAGGTGACGTAGGTTACTGCACTGACGTCATGGAGCATATCCCGACACATCATGTGGCTGATGTCATCAAGAACATCATGGATTGCGTAGACTGCGCCTACTTCCAGATTAGCCTGATCCCAGACGAGATGGGTGCGTTAATCGGTGCGCCTCTGCATCTGTCTGTCTACCCTCACGATTGGTGGGTAAAGAAGTTTTTGGCGTATGAAATCGTCTGGACTGATTTTAACGGCGAGAACGCTGCCTTTTACGTTCAACACAAGAGGAATTAACAATGCCTTTTCCTTCACGAATTCAGGGTTCTGGTCAGTCTGGCGGCGCTTCTACGGCGATTGCTGGTGACGTTCAGACCGCAATCACCACGGCTGGCACCACGGCTGCAACTGCCACGGCTCTCTCGGCTGTCTATAACCAGTTGACGGTTGTCGTCTCCGGTGCTGCTGGCGCAATTCTCCCGACCTGCGAGACGGGTGCGCTGGTTGTGGTTGCCAATGACGATGCTGGCGACACGGCAACGATCTATCCGCAGTCGGGCACCACGATTGACGGAACGACATCCGTGACAATCGCACTTGCAAAGCGCCGGATCTTTATCGGTCTTAGCCCGACGGCGTGGGTCTCGATTCTGGGCGCGTAGTGTCACTTCCGTCCAGAGTATTTGGCGCAGGGGTTAACGGACTCGCGTGCATTGCCATCTGCGGTGATGGTCTGGACTCTTTGACTGCTGCTGGTTCGACCAGAGCAGATGCCCTGCAATTGGTGTCTGTTGTTAACTCTATCTCCACGGCGGCGGCAAGCACTGGTGTCTTGCTCCCGGCGTGCGAGATGGGTGCCTCAGTAGTTGTGGCAAACGGCGGTGCCAACACTGTTTCTGTTTATCCTTTTGAGTCGTCTGGCGTGACCATTAACGGGTCATCGTCAGGCACGATTCCAACGGCAAAGACGACTATATTCTTTGGCGTTTCTAACACGGGTTGGATAACCCTACAAGGTTCCAAAACGTAAATCCCCACAGGAGAAGACGATGCTCGATAGCGACGTAAGCAATGCAGATAATCACCTCCACGTTGAGTTCTATACGAACGAGGAAGGCGGCGACTACAAGGGCAAGCCCTTTGTACGCATCATCGTGCCGGGTGATAAGACCAACATCATTGACCAGCCTGTTCGTGAAGATCACAAGGAACGGTTCCCTCGCCAGTGGCTCTACTTCCAGATGAAGAACACGGATATGTCCGTGATCGGTACGCCATTGCAGAAGTGGAACACAGAATTCCCTGACGACTTCACACGGCATCAGATGGAAGAGATGCAGATTCTCAAGTTCCAGACTGTTGAGCAGATTGCTACGGCATCGGATTCTCAGTTGCAGCGCGTTGGCATGGGAGCCACTGGGCTTCGTGAGCGTGCAAGGAATTACATCTCGAGCGTTAACCGCAAGGAGAGTTCCTCAGAGCTTGAGGAAACAAAGAAGCAGCTTGCGACTTTGACCGCTCAGATGAGTTCCCTCATGGAAAAGCGTAAGCCCGGCAGACCCCCAAAAGAAGTAGAGGCGTAAAGCATGAGCAGCACGATGTTGCAGCTTGTCCAGCAAGTAACGAACGAGCTGGGCGTGACCACTCCCGCAGTTGTTGCGGGCAGTCCCAATCAGGATGTGATCCAGATATTGGCATTGATGAATGCCAGTGGTTACGAGCTACTTCGTCGTGCTGACTGGCAGCAGTTGGTTCATCAAGAACAGTTTAGCACTGAGTACCTGACCACCACGGGCGATTGGACGACGGCTGCTAGAACCATCACCAACATCCCATCGACTGCCGGACTTGATACAACGTATCAGGTTGTTGGAACGGGGATTTCAAACGCAACCTACATTGAGAGCGTTGACTCATCGACTCAAGTGACGGTGAATCAAGACTTCACCGAGGCTGGCGGCACAAGTGCCACGGTAGACTTCCAGAAAGTTAAGTACGACTTGCCGTCAGACTATCTTGCCATGATCCCGAGAACGCAATAGGACAAGAGCAAGCGGTGGGAGCTGCTGGGTCCAGAAGACGCGCAGCAGTGGCAGTGGTTGCTGTCTGGCTATATCGCTACTGGGCCTCGTATCCGTTGGCGGCTGATTGCCAATCAGTTCAACATCTGGCCGGGTAATTCGACTGCTGAACTTCTCGGCTACGAGTACCGCAGTCAGGGCTGGGCGTTCAATGCCGCTGGCGCAGTCATGAACAACATGACGGTGGATACAGACACCTGCATCTATCCTGACCGGCTTATGGTCTTGTCGACAAAGCTAAAGTACTTTGAGGCTAAGGGCTTTGACACCACGGCCATCTATCGTGACAACCTGAAGGAGCTTGATACTGCTAGTGCTCAGGACACTAGCTCTGCCAACCTATCGTTTGCTCCTCGTCCGAGTAGCATCCTGATTGGTTACGATAATATTCCGGACTCTGGCTACGGAAACTCGTAATGGCTCGCATCGCTCAACAGCAAAGGGCCAACGTCGCATCGTTGCCATCACCGATTGGTGGCTGGAATGCGCGTGATTCCATTGCGAACATGGCACCCACGGATGCGTATGAGCTTGAGAACCTGTTTCCCACTGTCTCTAACGTCGTTCTAAGGGGCGG
>JAURLM010000080.1 GCA_030831265.1 Chloroflexota bacterium | reverse complement strand
CTAGTCTTCACAGTGATCTCTGCGTTTCAGTTTGACGAAACACAAACCTCGGCGGGCGAAGTCATCGCGGTCGGCCTGCTAATCGGCATGCCGATCACGGTGCTCATGGGAACTATTGCTGGGTGGTTATGGGATGTTTTTATCAAAACGCGACCGTGATTCACCGTACGCAACAATCACTCGTTACGTGGTGGCGATTCTGCTAATGGCAGTTGGCCTGTTGGCACTCGCTACCTGTGGGACATCCGGCAGCAATCCGTCGCCTACGGCGGTCGCAACTGGAACGGTAACCGGGAAGGTCAGCATCGGGCCACTATGCCCGGTAGAGCCATGCACTAACCCAAACAATCCCTACACGGGACTGACCGTGGTCATAAGCGACGCAGGTGCTGTCGTCAGGTCGGTAGATGTCACTGATGACGGGTCTTACTCAGCCAATGTCCCTGCAGGAACATACGATGTAGATCTTCAGCCATGTGAGTGGTTGGGATGCCGCAGTTCGCTCCCCGAGCGAGTAACAGTAAAAGCGGATCAACTGGTGACTCTCGATATAAGTATCGACACAGGAATCCGGTAAGCGAAGACTATCGCTTCAAGCGGAGCAGCCTGAGCAGACGAGACAGTAAACCACCGTTGGACCGGTTCACCTTGGTCCTGCGTTCACTCGCACACTTGTGGCAGGTGCAGTACGGCGGGTGATTGTCGCCCCTGTACGCTCGTTCGTCCATCTAATCCCGTCACCTCATTGAAGCGTATCAACGCGATTGCTGTTGAAACAATCATCGCGCATTACCAGGGAGAAAACCTGAAGAGGCGCTATCGGGCGGGATTGTGCGTTTACAGGTATCGCAAGAAGCCCGGACATTGCCGGGCTTCGAATTGCGATAATTACTGATTTTCAGGCAGTACGCGGGATGTTCACTACGGAAGTTGCGGCTTCTGCACGGGCTTTCGCCTTCAGAGCCCAGTTCACGCACATCTCAACCTCGCCGGTTTCCCACGGCTTGGTGATGTAGTCCCGAGTGCCAAGCTGAACAGCACGAACCATTGCGTGCCTGTCACCCTGAGCTGTGACCATGATGACAGAAATGGATTCTGTAGCCGGATCTGCCTTCAATTGTCGAAGTACCTCTAGCCCATCCATCTGCGGCATGGCGATATCGAGAAGGATTACGTCCGGGTTTTCACTCCGAGCTACCTTCAATCCAACTACACCGTTTTCAGCGTGGACGACTTCATGGCCCTCTTCATCGAGAATCGCAGCAAGTGCGTCTCGAATCTCTTCATGATCGTCTACAACCAGTATTTTCGACATCGAGCAAAGTCCCCTGGTTTCTCGACACGGGTGATCAATACTTTCAATCACGTAACGGCTATTCACCGGTCCGTACTATTGATACTGCACGACATTCAGGGGTGCTAGTTGGCAACAAGGTGTTTTTAAGGTGTGCGTCCAAGTACGAAATGAGTACAAAAATGGGTGTGACATGGCATTTAGAGTTCCGCTGCACCACGGTCTAGCATGCCCACATGCTTGCACGATCAAAAACTTGCGCCATAGTCGGTTTGGACGGGACGGTTGTAGATGTCGAAGCTGACATCTCACCGGGGTTGCCCGCGTTTCACGTGGTTGGCTTACCTGATGCTGCGGTCCAGGAGTCACGAGAGCGGGTTCGTTCCGCAATTCGCAACTCCGGGGCAGAGTTCCCCATGCAGCGAATCACGGTCAGCCTGGCTCCGTCAGATCTGAAAAAGACTGGCCCGGCGTACGACCTGCCAATTGCGATGGGCCTCCTGATGAGTTCAGGCCAGGTTCCTGACTCGCTGGAAGGAGCATTGTTGCTCGGTGAGCTTGCACTGGATGGCTCTGTGCGACCAACACAGGGAATGCTGCCGATGGTCGCGGTTGGCAAGACAGCCGGAGTGAAAACAGTCTTTGTTCCGGCAGAGAACGCCCGTGAGGCCTCGCTGGTACACGGTATCAAGGTGATGCCAGTCAGTTCGCTCGCCCAGCTCATTTCCCACGCCCGTGGGGTAAACCAGATTTCTCCGTTTGATCCATCAAGTAACGCGCCTGCTGGCGGTGCGACCAATGTGGAGAAAGACACTGGTCGTTGGCCGGATTTGGCGGACGTTCGCGGGCAGGAACATGCAAAGCGAGCGATGGAGGTTGCGGCGGCAGGGGGTCACAACCTGCTCATGACCGGCCCTCCGGGTTCCGGCAAGACATTACTCGCTCGGTCGCTACCGTCGATTCTTCCTGAAATGACCTCAGATGAGGCACTGGAAGTCACGAAGATATATTCGGTCGCGGGTTTGTTACCTCCGGGCAGCCCACTGGTACGACGCAGGCCGTTCAGGTCGCCGCACTACACGATATCCAACGCCGGTTTGGTCGGTGGTGGAGCTATCCCGCGACCAGGTGAGATCACTTTGAGTCATAGGGGAGTGCTTTTCCTGGATGAGTTGCCCGAGTTTGGTCACACAGCACTGGAAGTTCTGCGGCAACCACTGGAAGATCGCGTGGTGACAATAAGCCGGGCACAGGGAACGGTCACTTTCCCTGCCAACTTCATGATGGTCGGTGCTATGAACCCGTGTCCATGCGGCTACTACGGTGACTCTCAGAAAGCCTGTTCCTGTGCAATATCCGGCGTATCACGCTATCAGCGTCGTATTTCCGGCCCATTAATGGATCGCATGGACATATTCGTCGATGTACCGCGAGTCGAGTATGAAAAGCTGGTTCAGCCGTCCGTTGCTGAATCTTCGGAAGTGGTTCGCTCCAGGATAAATACGGCTCGAAGTGTGCAATGGGCGCGATTCAAAGAAACCGGTCTGAATACAAACTCGGACATGGGTTCCACGGAAGTCTGGAACTCCTGCCACCTGGACTCATCGGCAAAATCGCTGCTGCAACTGGCAACCACTCAGTTGTCCCTGTCCGCCCGTGGATTTCATCGCGTACTGAAAGTGGCTCGGACCATTGCAGACCTCGCAGGTGCAGACATGATCAAGACAGCTCATCTTGCCGAGGCGTTGCAATACCGGCCCCGCCCGATCACGTAAGTCCGTACTGCGTCCGTATTCTCTCCTTAGCTGCAAGCTCACGGTGAAAATCCATTTGTGGCAACGCCTGTTCACCGGTATAACTTACCGATGCTCATTACTACTTCTGCCGAACTCCGCACTTTTTGTGAGAGCCTGTCCGGCCATCCTT
>JAURLM010000079.1 GCA_030831265.1 Chloroflexota bacterium | reverse complement strand
TTGCCGCCCATGTTGCGGATGCAATCCTGGAAGGACGTAACGAGTACCGACGGGCACAGGAAGAGCGGATGGATGCTGACGCTGAGCTAGAAGCTCAGGAAGCCGCCGCACGCGCTGCTGCCCAGGCCCGTGCTGCCGAACGCGCCGCCGCTGCTCAAGCTGAAAAGCAGAAGAAGGAATCTGAGAAGCAGGCGGCCAAGGCTGCTGCTGAATCTGCTTCAACGCCTGAAGCCAAGGTTGAAACTCCTGCTGCTGAAGAGACCGCAGCGCCGGTTGAGAAGGCAGAAGAAAAGCCAGCCGAAACCAAGGCTGAGGCTCCCGAAGAAAAGGCTGCACCTGCTGCCGAGGTTGAGGTTAAGGAAGAGGAGAAGTCCGAATAGCTTTGCCTGCGGGTAGCTGAGGACATTCCCAACCGGGAACAATCCAGACATGACAAAAGAGATTACAACAGCGATGATCCGCGAATTGCGGGAGAAGACCGGTGCCGGTGTCATGGACGCCAAGCGTGCTCTTGAGCAGGCGGGTGGTGACTCGGGCAAAGCAGAAGAACTGCTGAAGGAAAAGGGCCTTGCGTCTGCTGCAAAGCGCTCCGGTCGTGCAACTGCGGAAGGCGTCGTAGAGGCGTATATCCACAGCGGCGGTCGAATTGGCGCAATGGTTGAGTTGAACTGCGAGACAGACTTTGTCGCCCGTACGGACGACTTCAAGGCTCTTGCACGAAACCTCGCCATGCAGGTTGCTGCCATGTCACCGAGTTTCGTTGACCGTGAAGCTGTCCCTGCTGACGCCGACGAGGTTGCGGACGAACTGCTGCTCATGGAGCAGGACTACATCCGCGAGCCCGGTGTGAAAATCAACGATCTTGTGAAGCAACTGAGTGCCAAGACCGGTGAGAACATCATCGTCGGCCGGTTCTCCCGATTCGAACTGGGCCAGTAGCAACTGGAGCGACGATTGTCTAAAAACGCCTACGAACGAGTCCTGCTGAAACTAAGCGGAGAATCGCTTAAAGGCGATCAGGGTCTTGGCATTTCGCCAACTACGTTGCAATACGTGGCGGGTGAGGTTCATACGGCGTGGAAGTCCGGTGTTCAGATAGGCATCGTCATTGGCGGTGGAAATATCTGGCGCGGTGCTGCGTACGAGGCTTCCGGCATGGATCGCTCAACCGCGGACTACGCCGGGATGCTGGCGACCATCATGAACGCTATCGCTCTACAGGACGCCCTAGAAAAGCAGGGTGTCGAAGTGCGCACGCAATCAGCCATCAGCATGCCCGTAGTGGCAGAGCCGTACATTCGACGGCGCGCCATACGTCACATGGAAAAAGGCCGGGTCGTCATCTTTGCCGGTGGCACCGGTAATCCGTACATGTCAACCGACACGGCTGCGGCTCTTCGCGGGCTTGAGACCGGTGCAGATGCACTGATCATGGCGAAAAACAACGTTGATGGTGTGTACGATGCTGATCCGCGGACTACTCCCGGTGCGAAGAAGCTTGACCACCTGACCCATCACGAGGCGCTGAGCCTGCGTCTCCAGGCGTTGGATAGTACCGCTCTTTCCCTTTGCATGGACAACGAGATGACGATTGCCGTCTTCAACCTGTTTGTTGAGGGCAACCTGCGCCGTGTCCTGAACGGCGAAAATGTCGGGACGCTTATAACGGCGTCTGGCATCGCAGTGGAGTAGCATCTTCTTAGATATTCTCCCGCCGAGCCTTCATATTCGGTTTTGGCGTGGTCAAGAAACTGACAGTGGAGGTCCGAGATGGTCCAGGAAGCGCTAGAAGATGCCAGGAAACGGATGGATGGAGCAGTAACCTCTTTCCGGAAAGACCTGTCTGGCTTCAGAACCAACCGCGCTAGCCCGGCGCTGGTCGAGAACATGGACATCGACTACTTCGGCACGCGTATGCAGTTGAGCCAGCTTGCCCAGATTTCAGCCGGTGATGTACGGATGCTGGTGATACAGCCCTGGGACAAGAACGCGGTCAACATCATAGCGAAGACTATTCAACAGTCAGACCTTGGTATGACTCCGCAGGTGGAAGGCGACCGTATCAGGTTGAACATACCTCCGATGAACGAGGAGCGTCGCCGTTCCGTCGTTAAGATGGTCAAGACGCGCACAGAAGAAGCCAAAGTTTCTGTTCGGAACGTACGTAAAGACGTTCGTGAATATATAAAGGAACTGGAAAAAGAGAGCGAGATCGGCCAGGACGATTCGAAGCGCGCGCAGGAGCAACTCCAGAAACTTACCGATGAGTCTGTGGCAGAGATTGACATGTACAGCTCAGAAAAAGAGACCGAGGTCATGCAGGTCTGAACACTGCTGCCAGCCAGTTGGCTTCGGCTTGGCGCGGGCTTTAGTAGCTGTTTAGCCAGGATCCCTACAAGAGAGTATGACCTCAACACTGCCAGAAAAGACCGGAAACGTGGTTCGCACCAATTCTGCTAACGGTGCCTCGCCTGTTGAAGTGAAGATACCCCGGCACGTCGCGATCATCATGGATGGCAACGGGCGATGGGCGAAGGCGCGCGGGTTGCATCGTTCCGAGGGTCACCGGGCAGGTTACGAGAACCTTCGTAGGGTCGTAGTCGCTGCCGCGAAAGCTGGCGTTGAGTACCTGACGCTATTTGCGTTCTCTACTGAGAACTGGGATCGCCCGACCGAAGAGGTGACGGGCATTCTGTCGCTTGCCGCCGAGGTCATAAAGGTTGAGACCGAGGATCTGCATCGTAACGCGATTCGCGTCAAGCACGTTGGGAGGCTGGACAGGCTTCCTGAATCGCTGCAAAACGAGATTCGGGATTCGGTTGAACTGACACGCCAGAACACGGGAATGACGCTTGGCGTTGCGTTTGACTACGGCGGGAGGTTCGATATCGTTCAGGCTGTGCAACGGATCATCAAGGCCGGTGTACCCGCTGACGAAATCGACGAAGACCTGCTGTCCGGATACTTGTTCACTTCGTCGGTACCAGACCCTGATCTGATTATTCGTACCGGTGGTGAATTCAGGATTAGCAACTTCCTGTTGTGGCAGTCTGCGTATGCGGAGTTCTATTCGTCGGAAGTTTTCTGGCCGAACTTCGATGGCACGCAACTCAATAAGGCGTTCGAGGTCTACACGGGTCGAGAGCGTCGCTTCGGTCGGATATAGACTGCGCGCGTCGGTAAGTCACGGCGAATATTTCTGGCCGCGGGAGCAAAATCCTGAGCAACCAAACGCTAAGTTCCCCGGTAACTGCCACTGAAAACAGCGGACTGCGCATCCGACTTATCTCTGCTGCTGTCGGTATACCAATTGTGGTGCTGGCGGTACTCGCCGGTGTTTACGGCGTTTCTGCACTCGTGCTCGTAGTCGCTGTTGTCGCCGGGCATGAGCTTGCCCTGATGGCACAGGCCAATCACACGGGCCAGCGCGTGCGTTACATCGTTCCGGTAGTTTTCATAGTCATGGCGGGTATCGTCCGGGCGATAGATTCCGGCCAGTTCTTTGTGGCAGTGGGTGCGCTGGGCGTCGCGATGGGTGTGACCGGGATTTTCAACGCAGCGTCGATACGGACGGACTACCGTCGGATAGCGCTGCCTGTGGCGATAGCCGCAGTCTATTTTGGGATCACACTTGCACACGCTGCTCCGCTGATTGATCTTGAATCAGGTCGTCGTTGGCTTCTGCTTGCGATACTCGGCACGTTTGCCGTGGATACAGGCGCATACTTCACCGGGCGCGCGATTGGTCGCCACAAACTTGCACCTTCGATAAGTCCCAAGAAGACATGGGAAGGCGTTGCTGGTGGAGTTGTAGCTTCGATAGGCGCGGTTATCGCCCTCGCAGCAATCATGGATTTGCCGCTGTCCGTTCTGCAAGCTGGCTGCATTGGGGTGGCGATAACCGTATCTGGGGTGACCGGTGACCTGTTCGAATCGTGGCTCAAACGGCGTGCAGGCGTCAAGGATTCAGGAAGACTCATACCCGGTCACGGCGGCATACTGGACAGGATAGACTCACTGGCCCCGAACATTGCGGTTGTTTACTGGGCCATCCAGATAGTTGGGATGTGAATTGCAACCAAAGCGACTGGTCATACTTGGCTCAACCGGCACGATCGGCCAGCAAACGCTGGACATTGTGCGCGCCTTCCCTGGCCAGTTTGAGATTGTCGGGCTGTGTGCCGGTAACAACGTTGAACTGCTCAAGCAGCAGGTTGATGAATTTCACCCGCGCTATATCAACTCTGTGTCCGACCTGAACGGCCACAACGGGGCAAAGCGACTTTCTGCCGAGGAGATCGTTTCGCTGCTGGATGTAGACATGGTCATGGCGGCGACTGTGGGCTGTGCCGGGATGGGGCCGACGCTTGCAGCGATAGATGCCGGGAAGACCGTCGCATTGGCGAACAAGGAAGTCATCGTGATGGCGGGCGAACTGCTGATGCGTCGGGCACGCGAACACAACGCGACCGTGCTGCCGGTGGACAGCGAGCCTTCAGCCCTGTGGCAATGTATCGAGGGGGAGCGCGGTGACCCCGCAAAATTCATCATCACCGCTTCTGGCGGCGCTTTCCGGGGCCGCACATGGGAGTCTCTACATGATGTCTCTCCCGCCGAGGCGCTCAAGCATCCTACCTGGACGATGGGCGCGAAGATAACGATTGACTCTGCGACGCTGATGAACAAGGCGTTCGAGGTTATCGAGACGCGCTGGCTGTTTGACATCCCGTATGAGCAGATCGACGTAGTAATTCATAAGCAGAGCATCATCCACTCGATGGTGGAGTTTGCTGATGGATCGGTAAAAGCGCAGCTTGGCCCTCCGGACATGCGCCACCCTATCCAGTACGCACTCTTCTACCCTGACAGGCAGGAAAACGCGGCTCTGCCACACTTTAACCCGGTGCAGACCGGTTCCCTGACTTTCGAGGCTATGGACCCATCTCTTTACCCTTGCTTTGAGCTGGCGCTCGATTACGGTAAGAAGGGTGGAACGTGGCCTGCTGCTCTTGCCGGAGCAGATGAGGCGGCGGTTTCGCTGTTCCTGGACGGAATCATCCGGTTCACTGACATACCTGATGTGGTTGCCTCCACTCTGGCAGCGCACCAGCCCATCATGGAGCATTCGATTGAAGATGCCGTTCATGCTGCGGCGTGGGCGACCGATCACACACTTTCACGCTACTCAACGGGCGCATCTACTATTTAATTATGGAAACTTTTGTTTTTGGTGTCCTCACATTCCTGCTGGTTCTTGGACCGCTTGTAATACTCCACGAATTCGGCCACTTTTTCGTCGCAAAGGCGTTTGGTGTGAAGGTGCTCGAATACGGTTTCGGCTTTCCGCCCCGTGCCGGTGGATTCTGGACGGGCAGGGCAGTAATTAGCCTGACCGGTGAGACGTGGTTTGCCCCTGTCACGGCAAAAGATGCCAATGAACCTGTCCTTGCGACCGGCTTCGGAGACTTGCGTTCTGGTGCTTCACCTGAGCAGGTGAACCGGCCTCGGGTGGGAGATATCGTCACCGTCCGCGCCATTGAGACTGCGCCGGGCCGACTTGAGGCGACAGTTGTCAGGCCGAAGACTGCACTTGATGAAGATGAACAGGTAGGCGGACAGGTATTCGTAGGCAAAGTGCGGGAAATACAAGCTGACCAGATTGTTCTTGCTGACATGCTATGGTCCTTCAACTGGCTTCCGCTTGGCGGATTCGTCCGGTTGCTCGGTGAAGAGGACCCGTCTGCCGAGGGCAGTCTCGCATCCAAGGGCCGCGGCGTCCGCGTTGCCGTCATGGCCGCGGGTGCCGCTATCAATGCCATAATTCCGTTCATCTTGCTACCACTGGTGCTCCTCATACCCCAGAACGTGCAGGTGGGCGATGTGACCATTGCGAGCGTGTTCCCCGGATCTCCTGCTGCTGAGGCCGGAATACGCACCGGTGACCGTGTCGTGAGGGTTGATGGCCGCACCATTGAGACGATTGGTGACTTGCAGAGCGCGGTAACGCTGAAGCTTGGCGCAGAGACTCAGTGGGAGATTATGCGTGGCATCGCTGACCCATTTGCGAGAGTTGGAGAGCCACAGTACCAGTACACCGGAGAGATACAGGAGATAACCGTTGTCCCTCGCTGGCGACCACCGGCTAAACAGGTCGTGACCAGTGTTGATGATCCGGATACCCAGTTGCGTATCGGTGAGGCGCGTGTCTTCGACCCGTATGCAGGGATTAGCAACAGCCTGACAGTCGTTACGACGGTCACCGATACGGCGAGCGAAATTTCGCTGCAGGACGCGCTGCGTTTCGACACTCTGGCGCAGGTTGGCGATGTACTGAAGGTGGTGCCTGACGGTGATGATTCGCCTGATCGTGCCGATATTCCTTTCACCGAGGCGCGTCAGTTCAATGCGGATATTGGGCTGCGAACTCATATCCAGGAAGGTGCGACCGGCGTTCAGATCGCCATGGTCAATGTCCACTCGGTCCACCGATCCGTGCCGTTTTTCTCTGCGTGGGGTGAAGGTGCGACGCAAGCGTGGGATTCCATTGTCCTGACTCGTAATGCCATCACGGGACTGGCGCTTGGTTCCCAGAACCCGCAGTTCACAGAAACGCCAACGTTCACCGGCCCGGTGGGAATTGGTCAGTTGACCGGTGAGATAGCGGTTGCAGAAGCGTCAATAGGTGCGAAAGTAGCGACACTTGCGAGTCTTGCCGCCGTCATCAGCTTCTCCCTGGCAGTGATCAACATCCTGCCTATACCTGCACTGGACGGTGGCCGTATCTTCTTCGTTTTGATCGAGATACTGCGCGGCGGCAAGAGGATTTCACCTGAACGTGAAGGTCTTGTGCACCTTGCAGGTTTCATCATGCTGCTGGCGTTCATTGCCATCATTTCGGTGCAAGACATTGGCAGAATCTTCCGCGGCGAAAGCTTCTTCTAACCGGTACAGGTGTGGAGACTGCTGCATTCGACTGTTTTAACCGGCTGCCGGTAGACTGCTACTGCGAACACAGTCGGTGCCGCCGCAAGGACTTGCGGGACGGGCAAAGGTGACACTCAGCGGAGAAGCGCAATGGCGAAGCGGCGTCAAACACACGTTGTAAATGTTGGCGGAGTGCTGGTTGGCGGTGGGAACCCGGTCGTCGTGCAGTCGATGACCGACACCGACACTGCTGATATCCCTAAGACCGTGGCACAGGTCAAGTTGCTGGCAGACGCCGGCAGCGAACTTGTGCGTGTCACGGTCAACAATGATGCTGCCGCTAAGGCTGTTCCTGAGATAAAAAAGCGGCTTGAAGATCTAGGCTGTGACGTGCCGATCATTGGCGACTTCCATTTCATTGGCCACCGCCTGCTACATGACAACCCGGACTGCGCAAAGACTCTCGCAAAATTCCGTATCAATCCCGGCAACGTCGGGCGCGGTTCTCGTCGAGATGACAATTTTTCTACATTCATTGAGATTGCGCGTGACCTCGGTAAGCCCGTTCGCATCGGCGTCAATGCCGGCAGCCTCGACCCCGAAGTGGTCGTCGCCAAAATGGATGCGAACTCACGACGTGCGGAACCGCTGACCGGTGATGAGGTTGAGCGTGAGGCGCTGATAGAAAGCGCAGTGTCCAGCGCGGAAGCGGCGATGCAGCTTGGACTGCCTGCCAACCAGATCATCGTTTCCTGCAAAGTGTCACGGCTGCCACAGATGGTCGAGGCGTACCGCCAGCTTGCGGGGATCATGGAGTTCCCGCTACATCTGGGACTGACCGAAGCCGGCATGGGCACAAAGGGAATAGTTGCCACGACAGCCGCACTCTCCGTGCTGCTGTACGACGGAATCGGCGACACGATTCGCTCCTCGCTAACCCCCGAAGTTGGTGGTGACCGGGCGAGAGAGGTTCGGCTCTGCCAGGAGATTCTCCAGGCACTTGGTTTGCGGTCATATCGGCCCGCAGTCACAGCATGCCCGGGATGTGGTCGGACAACTTCGACAAAATTCCGGGAGCTTGCACAGGATATTCAGAAATACCTTGATGAAAAGATGGCCGAGTGGCGTGGCCGTTACCCCGGTTCCGAGGAATTGAAGGTTGCCGTGATGGGTTGCGTGGTGAATGGACCGGGTGAATCACGGGCTGCCAACATCGGGATATCGTTGCCGGGCAGCGGTGAGACGCCGCGTGCCCCGGTGTTCGTTGACGGCGAACGCAAGACCTTTTTGCAGGGTGATGGCATAGCGGAAGAGTTCATTGCGATGGTCGACAGCTATGTAGATGCTCGTTGGGGAGCCACAGAAGCAGTCCCCGCGACCGACTGACGCTGATACCCTTTCGCTACATCTTGCTGTGTACCCACAGCTGTGCGGTGAATATGTGCGCCGGACTCGTCTGGATTCTGAGTGATGAAGTACCCGATCCCTTCCTCAACCACTGATCCATATGGATTGACGAACGATGAATTTGGGTTTTCTGTCTATACTCTCGTTCTTTTCGCGCCAGTTGATATCCAGCAGACCGTCCAGGACTTGCGGGACGCAGTAGAAGTGCGACGTTCGATGTTGCCCGCGCACATTACGATCAAAGGACCGTTTTGCGGTATTGATTCGATTGACAACGTAAAAAAGCGAATAGACAGTGTGCTGGCGGGCGCGTCCGAAGTGAACATCCGATTAGAATCCGAACGAATTTCGAGGACTCTCCCAAACGCCGAGAACATTGGATTGATCACGGTAGACGTTAGCGAGGAATTGGACCAACTGCACCGGCACCTGTTCCGTGAGCTTGATCCTGTATCAACCTGCGCGTACTGGCCCGAGATCCGTGGTGAGTTTAGACCACACTTGACTGTTTATCACGAGCCGGTCCCTGAGAAGGAATCACTTGCCTCAACACTGTTGGATTCGTTGAAAATCAGCGATGAGTTTAGGGCTGAAACGGTGTCACTAATGGGGCATGTTGGAACTCCGTTCAGAGGACAATGGCTACCCATATCGGAACACTCCCTTGTTCGGAATTGACAGAAGACCCGTATCCACTCTTCTTTGGATAGATAGTCGACCGGCTGAAGGAAAAAATGCGATCTTCGAGACTTTTTGGCAAAACACTGCGTGAAGCTCCTGCGGATGCTGACAACGCTTCTCACAGGCTGCTGGCGCGCGCCGGGTACATTCAGCAGGTGGCCGCAGGAATTTTCTCATTCATGCCGCTTGGCTGGCGGAGCGTTAAGAAGATCAAGCAGATCATGGTCGAAGAGTTGGACGCGGCGGGCGCACAGGAGATCAACATGCCTGTCGTGCAGCCTCGTGACCTGTGGGAGCGTTCTGGACGAGCGGATTCTTACGTGCCACCGTTGGCGACCTTCACCGATCGACGTGAACGCCTGATGATCCTGGCTCCTACCCATGAAGAGACGGTCACCATGATGGCTGCTGCTGGTATGACCAGCTACCGTGACTTGCCTTTCAACCTGTACCACATCCAGACCAAGTTCCGTGATGAGACGCGATCACGTGGTGGCTTGCTGCGCGTACGCGAGTTCGAAATGATGGACGCGTACTCGTTTGACCGAGATTCAGCCGGTCTTGATATCAGTTTCCAGGCGATGGTCGATGCATATCACCGTATTTTTGTCCGCACCGGCCTTGAAGTGGTGATGGTCGAGGCTGATTCCGGTTCCATCGGTGGTAAGGAATCAAATGAGTTCGTGCTGCTGGCTGAGAGTGGCGAAGATGTCATCCTGATGTGCGATTCAGATGACTGCAAGTACGCGGCGAACGTCGAAAAGGCCGAGTTCCGCAAGGTTGCGAATGCACCTGAAGAACAGCGCGAAATTGAAGAGTTTGCAACTCCCGGCGTAAAGACCATTGCCCAGCTTGCTGCACAGGAAGGCGTGGGCGAGTCCAAGACAGCGAAGGTCGTTTTATACACAGTCGGCGGCGACGTGATGATGGTGGCGATTCGCGGTGATTATGACGTTAACGAGACGAAGCTGCGGAACCTGCTGGGTGGCATTGAGCCGCGTGTTTCGTCGCCTGAAGAGGT
>JAURLM010000078.1 GCA_030831265.1 Chloroflexota bacterium | reverse complement strand
CGACATGGTCAGCCCGGCAACCGCTGCCTTGGTCGCTGAGTACGCGGAACGGTCGGGAACACCCATGAGGTGAGACGCAACGGACGACATGTTAATGATGCTTCCGCCACCGTTATCAATCATCAAGGGTAGGAAAGTCCTAAGCGTCCTGAACATGCTCTTCACGTTCAACTCGAACGAAAAGTCCCAGTCCTTCTCTGTGCACGACAGTATGTTCCCCATTGCAACGTACCCGGCGCAGTTGAACAGGATGTCTGGTGCTCCAGTAGCTTTCGCCAGAGCCGCTACCGAATCATCACTCGTCACGTCACAGTGCATTGTTTTGATGCGGTCGGTTCCATGCAGATCCGCCAGCGCCTGATCGTTAACGTCGGTCGCCCATACCTGGGCACC
Source organism: Chloroflexota bacterium (assembly GCA_030831265.1). Classification (GTDB taxonomy): domain Bacteria; phylum Chloroflexota; class Dehalococcoidia; order Lucifugimonadales; family Lucifugimonadaceae; genus JAJCYX01. The sequence goes on along the minus strand of JAURLM010000078.1, from coordinate 2,298 downwards.
TTCCTGTGCAAACGCCAGTGCCGTCGCCTTGCCAATTCCCTGTCCAGCAGCCGTTATGACCGCAGTTTTTCCGCTGAGTCTTGCTACCAATCTAGTCTCCGAAATTGCGGCAATACCGCCTAGCTGTTTGCGGCCATTACCTCGATAAGTTCTTGAACTGCCTTGGCGGACTTCTGCAGCGCAGTATTTTCGGTGTCGGTTAGTTCGACTTCGATGATCTCTTCAACACCGGCTGCACCGAGCTTAACGGGAACACCGGCGTACAGGCCCGTGATGCCGTATTCACCTTCAAGGTATGCGGCGCATGGGAGGATTTCCTTACGGTCAAGAAGGATTGCCTCAACCATTTGTGCAGCTGCGGCTGAAGGCGCGTAGTAAGCAGAACCGGTCTTGAGCAACCCGACGATCTCAGCGCCGCCATCACGCGTTCGCTGGACGATCTGCTCCAGGCGGTCTTTCTCAATCAACTTGCTGACAGGAACGCCACCAACAGTCGTTGAACCGATCAACGGAACCATGCTGTCGCCGTGGCCGCCCAGTACATATGCCTGGACATTTGTCACGGAGACATTGAGTTCCATTGAAAGGAACGTGCGGAATCGAGCTGTGTCCAGGATTCCTGCCATGCCTACAACCCGTTCTTTCGGGAAACCGGATACAGCTTTTGCGTGCTGCACCATGGCGTCTAGCGGGTTCGACACGATCACGAGGACGGCGTTCGGGGAGTATTTTGCAACCTGCTCGGTTACGCTGCCGACGATCTTCATGTTGGTAAGCAAAAGGTCGTCTCGGCTCATGCCGGGGCGGCGAGCAATACCTGCCGTGATGACAACTACGTCAGAGTCGGCTGTCTCTTCATATCCGTTTGAGCCGGTAATCCTGGCATCCGTGCCGACAACTGGCCCAGACTCCATCATGTCCAGGGCTTTGCCTTGTGGCATGTCTTCAACAACGTCTACGAGGACAACGTCTGCGTATCCCTTTTCGTATATGCGCTGAGCCGTGGTAGCGCCCACGTTTCCAGCACCGACGACAGTGACCTTGAATTTCATGACGGCTCCTCTTTGATCTCAGTATTGAGGATTTGGGTGTTGTTATTAGCTAGTTAGTTTCATCTGTTGGCAGCAGTATTGATCGTTGATTCGAACAACACGGGGTCATGCCACGCAGCAAGCTAGTTTGCCACATCCCGTTGTGGTTTGGGCGGGCTGTTGAGAATACACGCATGAGGGTTTGGGTGTTCCAGATTGGTATAGCGTGTTGAGATGGCCTGCACGATACCGTTGACGTGGGAAGTCCATTGGAAATTGCCTATACTGACGGACAGGTACAAACGACCGTAGACACCCTGACACCCAAACTGGCAATCGAGACTCATGAGCAACTCGCCCAAGATAATTTACACATGGACTGATGAAGCACCCGCGCTGGCGACTCATGCGTTGCTTCCAATTGCGCGTGCTTTCGCTAGCGCAGCAAACATTGGAATCGATACACGAGATATTTCGCTGGCACAACGAGTGCTGGCACCATTTGCCGGAACGCTTCCTGAGGGTCAGAAAGTCTCTGATGATCTTTCAGAACTGGGGAAAATGGTCGACACCCCGGAAGCGAACATCATCAAGCTGCCGAACATCAGCGCGTCTGTCCCGCAGATGAAAGAGTGCATCGCCGAGTTACAGAAACAGGGATACAACCTTCCTGATTACCCGGAAGATCCAAAAACCGACGAGCAGCGAAAGATCAAGGCGATGTTCGACACTGCGATGGGCAGCGCTGTGAACCCCGTGCTCCGGCAGGGGAACTCGGACCGCCGCGCTCCAAACGCTGTCAAGGAATTTTCGAAAAAGAACCCTGCTCGGATGCGTGCATGGCCTGCGGTTTCGAAGACCCATGTTGCGACGATGTCGGAAGGTGATTTCCGTCACAACGAAAAATCCGTGACGGTTCCCGCTGCGACAACTGCAAGAATCGAATTTGTTGCGGCAGATGGAACAGTGAAGGTTCTGAAAGAGTCCGTACCACTCCTGAAGAATGAAGTGATTGATGCCACGTTTATGAGCAAACAGGCGTTGGTGAAGTTCCTGCACGCGCAGGTTGCCGACGCCAAAACGAAGGGTGTCCTGTTCTCGCTGCACCTTAAAGCAACCATGATGAAGGTTTCGGACCCGGTCATCTTCGGTCACGGTGTTCGAGTATTTTTCGACAAGGTCTTCACAAAACATGAAGCAGCACTGAAAAGCCTGGGCGTTGACGCCAACAACGGGCTTGGTGACCTCATTGCCAAGATCAGCAAGT
>JAURLM010000077.1 GCA_030831265.1 Chloroflexota bacterium | reverse complement strand
GGAATCAATGACGCGAACGGGTCGGTCGAAAAGTAAGACCCCTCCGCTGCGGTCGGGATGACAGGACTCGGTCCGGATAACGGTTTGAATGCGTACATACCATGGCCTGTAAACCGTAGCTTAACAGTCGCTGGCACCCCATATGTATCTGTATATATATATATGTATGTATAGCTGCATAAGTTGTTCCTGATATATGGGATATATCGGTGGCGATTTTGCGCTTGCGCCGGTGGACAAAGAACCGCCGGTGACAACAAGGTGCTGGCCGACTAGCAACCAAACACGCACACACTGAACAGCTCATGAACGGCAGAATTCTCCGTGTGTCACGAGCGAGCGATACCAGCGATTCCGGACGGCAGAAACCAGCGGGAAAGACGACAGCCTCTGCCGCCCCGACCACACCGTCAACCGGTCATCTGCCAGAGAAAAGCTACTTCGCAGCCTCGGCCATTGCCGCTTCGGCCTCTGACGCTTCCTTCATCACGGCCCACACCACCGACGGTGCGTAGACGCCCACCAGCCTCGAAGGTCCGGCAACCGGCCACATCTTCTGCGCCTTATCGAACTGACTGCGCGGGATACGCGCGCTCGACTCCCTGACCACGATGTACTCGCCGGGCACCTTGTAGGAGAACTTCTTGCCACGGCTGGTGGCAAACCTGTGGCCTTCCATCGAGACAACTTTGTCCCAGATAGTGTTGCCAATCCTGCGGCCGGGGGCGCGGCTCGCCGATTCGGATTCCGGGGCACTGGCAACCGGTTGTTCCTGCCGGGGCTGTTCATATTCGACCGTCCGCACCTCGGCAAATCTCGGTGTCGGTGCGGGAGCGGTAACCGGAGTGGCAGGACGTTGCGGAGCGGCTTCTTCAGACTGCTCGCTGCCGAAGATCTGTGATTCCCCTGCACTGGAATTTTCGGGAGCAGGCGCCTCACCTCCCTGCGGCCTCCCGACAGCTGCCTGTGTCAGGGCGTCCGGCCCTGTGTTCTCTAGGAGCTTCGTCAGGAACGCGTTAATGCTCAAACTCTCGTCATGGGCGAGCTTGAACAGCTTGTTGAAGATCGGTCGGCTCACAATGATTCCAGGCATCCATAACCCTCATTTCCGAACTGGCATGTACATACATATACAGGTGTACATATATCCCGTTCATCCGCGCCACCGAACGGGTTTGAGGCAGTTCTCAATGCCGGGTAACATTTCCACACGAGAAAAGCCGCTAAACCCATCTGATTCCCTGAGGAAACCCACGACATGACCACCATTCCCGGCCGCAGGCAAGGCGAGCGCGTCGCCTATTTCAACGGCGAGATCGTGCCGGAGAGCGAGGTCCGAGTTCCGTTCAGGGACAGGGGTTTCAAGTATGGCGATGCCGTGTTCGACATGACACGAACATTCGGACACAGGATTTTCAAACTTGAGGAGCACATCAGCAGGTTTTACAACTCGCTCAAGTATGTACATATAGACCCGGGCATGACCCAGAAAGAGATGATCCGGCATACCGAGGATGTGCTGGCGGCGAATCTCTCGCTGCTCGGCCCGGATGACGACTTCTGGGTAGGCCAGCGCGTTTCGCGCGGTGTCGATCTCGTCGGCGGCGATATGTGGGAAACGGCGGGCGGCCCGAACGTCATCATCGAATGCGCTCCCCTGCCCTTGAAGCCACGCGCACGGCTGTACCGGGACGGTATAGATGTATGGGTGCCCTCAGTGCGCCGCACGCCACCGGAGTCGCTCAGCCCACGAGCAAAGTCTCACAACTACCTGAACCTCATCATGGCGGACATGGAGGCGAAGGCGCATGACCCGGAGGCGTGGGCCATCCTGCTGGACACCCGCGGCTTCCTGACGGAGGGCATCGGCTCGAACGTGTTCACGGTTAAGGATGGCGTTATATACACACCGAAGCCCCAGTACGTGCTCGGCGGAATCAGCCGGGAGACGGCGATAGAGCTGGCGGAAACGATTGACGTGCCGGTGGTCGAACAGGACATCGACATGTTCGACGCGACAACCGCGGACGAGGTGTTCCTGACATCAACTTCGCTTTGCGTTTGCGGTGTCCGCACGGTGCAAGGCAACAAGATTGGCGATGGCGCACCCGCTGGCCCCATAACGAAAGCCCTGATGGAAGCCTATGCAAACCTCGTCAACTATGACTGGATAGGCCAGTACCTCAAGCGACTTGAGGATTAGGTGATAGCCGGTCGGCTTGTGTAAAGCAGCCAACCTTGGTCCACTCCTGTCATCCACGAGCAAGATCGCGATGTCTTGCCAGTGACCACATGTGACTGCATTTCCGGAGCGCAGCCAGGGTGGCCGCACGTGTCAAAATCCCAGGGATCAGGCCGCCTTACTCTTCGCCTTCCTTGAACACGAGGTACAGCCACAGGATCGCCCCGACAATCGGGATGAATCCCAGCAGCACCAACTGACCCGGCTGATCAAGGTCGCGCACTCGCTTCACGGCCCCGGCCAAGGCAATCCAGGTTGAAATACCGAATGTGATCAAAAGCAAGAGCACCCCAGTCCAGGCAGCAATCGGACCCAGTGCGAAAAAAACTGCGCCCAACGGAACTACAACGATATGCAAGAGCAGGGACACGCCCCAGTGCTCCACATATCTCTTCCGTCCGATGCTGCCTTCGAACGAAAACAGGCTTGCATCCTTATCCTCGTTGAGCGGTGTCCAGATACTCGCACGCCTCTCTGCCCACCTCCCTTCTCGCTGTAGCTTCGTAACGGTTGCTGCGTCAGCCGTGGCAGCAGCGTCGTTGCCCAGTCGCCGATACGCTTCTGCCCGTACCTGGTACGCATGAACGCGGTTAGGATCAAGCCGTATCGCCTCAGTCAGCGTGGCAACCGCCGCTTCGAGCTCACCGCCGTTCATCTGGCGTGAGCCTTCCCACGCCATGGCAACCGCCGGATTCTGTTCGTTGCTCATTTGAAGACCTCCTATCCGGCCGGGATTCCTGGACCAGCAGGAGAATACATCTGTGTTGCTGCCGCAAACTGCAAAGAACTGCACGAGCCCGAAACACCGACAGCGACTTTCCGCTACTATCCCCGCACACACTGACAAAAACCACACCGGAGCCTGCAAACAGATGTACTTTCCGCCAGCATCGCCCGCCCTGTGGGAGCGGCGAGACCCTGCGGCACTTGGTCTTGATCTCGCAGCCCTCGAAAACGCATCCCGCTTCGCAATCGACAACGAGATCCCGTGGCCGGAAGACATCACCACCGTCAACGTCTCTGCCGACCCGCCGGAATACTCCGCGAAACTTGGCCCCATTCGACCGCGCGGCGGCCCCGCGGGACTAATCCTCAAAGATGGCTACATCGTCCATGAATGGGGTGACATCGGCCGCGTTGACGTAACTTTCAGCGCAACGAAAAGCTACCTCGCCACCGTCGCCGGACTTGCCTTTGATTCCGGTCGCCTCGAGGATCTTGACCGTCCTGTCATCGAGGACATCAAGGATGTCTCCATCCGAGATGTCTCCTCCGGACAAACGCTGCAACCGTTCACATCCGGCCATAACGCGGAAATCACATGGCGGCACCTGCTCCAGCAGACCTCGGAATGGGAGGGAACCCTGTGGGACCGCCCGGACACGGTCGACTGGAACCGCTCGGTCAACTCCGGGGGCGCAGGAGCGCGTGATGTTCGCAAGCGGCCCGGTGAGCACTGGGAATATAACGATGTGCGCGTGAACCTCTGCGCGCTCGCGCTTGCCGCCCTGTGGGACGAGCCATTGCCGGACGTTTTGCGTCGCTCCATCATGCAGCCCATCAACGCCAGCAATACATGGGAATGGCACGGCTACCGTAACTCGGTAGTCGATATCAACGGCAAGCGCATGAAATCCGTCTCGGGCGGCGCTCACTGGGGCGGTGGCATCCACATCAACTCCTACGACCACGCTCGCTTCGGCCTGCTGTTTCTCAATGGAGGTAAGTGGCAAGACCGGCAGCTTGTTTCGGAACGCTGGTTCGAGATGATGCGTCAGCCGTGCTCGCAGAACGACCGCTACGGACTTATGTGGTGGCTGAACACCGGTGGCAAGCGGTACGGCGCGTCAGTGCCTGAATCTCTGTTCGCAGCATCGGGAGCAGGAGGCAACACGGTCAATATCGACCCCGAACACGGCCTCGTGATAGTTACGCGCTGGTGCAACGCCGTTGAAGGCGTGGCCCAAAGAGCCGTAGCTGCGGCGAGATAGCCGCTCCGAGAAGCGTCAGGGCCTGCTTCCGGCCCGCCCGGCCAGCGTGGTGCTGATCTGGCGGGCATACGCCTTGATGATGTCATGGCGGCGTAGCACTCCCACCAGGTGACGATGGTCAGACCTTGTCACTACCGGGATCCTGCCGACATCCTGGCCGCCGAACCGAGCGAGCGCATCATGCAATGTCTGGTCTTCGTACACCACGATGACATTGTGAGTTGCGATGTCGTCAACAGTCGAGTGCTCGCCATTGCCGACCTTCTGCAGGTCGGTCATAGTCACCACGCCAGCAAGATACCCGTCCTCGTCAACCACCGGGAACCCGTGGTGGCCTGTCTCTGCAAACAGGTGGGTCAACTCAGAGACGGACGTATCCGGCCGCACGGTCGGGAACTCCCGCGTCATGACGTCCCTCACGTGTACGGCGTCCAGCACGTCCTCATGAACAGCGCCATCAATGTCCAAGCCTCTGCGTCGCAGCTTGAACGTGTAAATGCTCTCTTTGCGCAACGCCTGCGCCACGACGACTGCGACGACCACAGCCGCCATCAACGGAAGAATGATCTGGTAGTCGCGCGTCATCTCGAACAGGATAATGATCGCGGTCGCAGGCGCCCTCGCGGCCCCGGCAAAGACTGCGGCCATGCCAATCACGGCATAAGCGCCACTCGGCGCGGTGATATCCGGGAACAGTTCATTGACACCGGCCCCGAACACCCCACCAAGCATCGCACCAATGAACAGTGACGGTGCAAAAACACCACCACTACCGCCTGAGCCCAGGGTTACAGATGTAGCAAGGATCTTTAGCAGCACCAGCGCGGCCATCAAGCCTGCGCCCAGTGACCCGACCAGCGCCCCGTCAACAGCACCGAACGGCCTGGCGAATACATCGATGACTTCGTAGCCGACGCCGAACACCTCTGGATACGCAAGACCGATCGTCCCAACAATTAACCCACCGAAGACCGGGAGCATGTACGGGGGAATGAACTCTACCTTCTTGAATAGATCCTCTACGGTGAACAATACGGTCACGAAGAGATGGGCCGTTATCGCGGCCAGGATCCCCAGCACAAGGTAAAAAAGGAACTCCCATGAGCTGACCACTTTGTAGGTAGGTACCAGGAACGCGGGCGCATCGCTTACCAGGCGCTGTGTGATTGCCGAAGCCACCACGGACGAAAGCACCACGACACCGAAAGCGCGGCTCTCATAGCGACGGAGAATGACCTCCATAGCAAAGAAGATACCGGCCAGCGGAGCGTTGAACGTGGCAGATATTCCGGCAGCGGCACCACTGGCAACAAGGGTCTTGATCCAGTCTGACGGCAGGAAGAGCCTCTGGCCGATCGTAGAACCTGCGGCTGAACTTACATATACGATCGGGCCGATCAGGCCTGCAGAACCGCCACTGCCAATCGTAATAGCAGCAGCCAGAGACTTTACGGCCAGGATACGCGGACGAATTCGTCCACTCCTTAACGCCACGGCTGCCATCACTTCAGGCACACCGTGTCCACCGGCCTCCCTGGCAAAGAAGTAGACCAGCGGGCCAACAATCAGGCCACCAAGCGCAGGAATGATGATGACCCAGTAGTCACCCATGAAACCCAGGACGCTCTGACCCTGTTCAAAGAATATGAACTGGAGCCAGTCGACAAAGTTGTGAAAAATGTATGCGATCCCAGCAGCCGAAGCCCCTACCAGCACCGCCAGCACAAGGCTAACGGTTAACTCGCTCCGCTTGAGAGTTCCGAACAGGGGCTTGCGTTGCGCCGTGATTATCCGCGGGAGTGCAAATCTTACGTGCCTGGAGTGATCTGAATCAGCTGAGTCGGATTGACTTTTCTCGGCGTTACTCGTGATTGTCCTTCCGTTTCCGCCATTTGGCAGTTACATCGAATCATCTCGTCGCCACGCGCTCAGGTACGCGTACCGGCATATGCGGCGCCCGACGCCGCTGGTCATACCGCGCAAGTTGCACGGCATCCCGGACATCAGGCAAATCACGCTCCGGGGTGTATACGCAGACATTATCTACCGCTGAATCCCACAGGTACGCATCTACAAACGCCCATCTACAGACTGACGAAAAGTGACTTTACCACCGTGACGCGCCTGCCGCTGCCCCTCGTTCGCATTCTTGAGAGACCACCCTGCGTGTAGCAGCCAAGTGTTCTCGCCGTTCACAACAGGCATACACTGAGTCGCCGCACACGAACGAGGCCTGACCGGAGCAACCTTCCAACCTTGGCATCAACCCCTGAGCCCGCACAGAACGCAGACATTGCCGAATCAACGGCAAGCCCGCCTAAACGCGGACGCCAACCGCTGACACTCCGCGCGGCCGCATTCGCACTGCTGCTCTCCACGATGTGGGCCGGAAACCCCGTCGCCAACAAGGCTGGACTCGAAGACGCTGGCCCGTTGCGCCTCGGCTGGCTGCGCTTTGTTCTCGGCGGCATAGTTGTACTCATATACGCCATAGTCACCCGCCAGAGTCTGCGTATCTACGGCCACGAAGTGCGCCCGATGATCCTCCTCGGCCTACTCTTCTCCGTCCAACTCGCCTTTATGAACGTTGGTCAGGACTACACGACAGCCGGTCACGCCGTCATCGTCAGCACAACGTTCCCTCTCTGGACCGCCGTATTCGCCCACTTCTTCGTGCCCGGAGACTCCATGTCTCGCAAGCGCACACTCGGCACGCTGGTCGCCTACACAGGTGTGGTGGCCGTATTTGCGAAAAGCTTTACGCTCGGCACCGAATTCATCATCGGTGACCTGCTGATGCTGGGTTCGGCCATCCTGCTGGGAGCAAGACAGGTCTACATCTCGCAGCAGGCGCAGGGCATCCCGCAGGTCAAGCTGCTCATGGCGCAGACCGCGTTCGGCATCGTGAGTTTTGTTATCGCGGGCTTTTTCTTCGAGGCCGGTGACCCCTGGGTGCTCACGACGCGGCTGACGGTTGCACTGCTCTACACGGGTGTGCTGATAGCCGGTTTCGGGTTCCTGGGCCAGACATACCTGCTGAAGAACTACCTGCCATCAAGGGTGACTGTCATCTCACTCAGCCAGCCTATCTTCGGAGTCATCTTCAGCTGGTGGATACTCGGCGAAAAAGTCGGCCCGGAACTCTACGCCGGAGCCGCCCTCGTAGTAGTAGGAAGCTGGCTGGCACAAAGGAAGTAGGTGGGGTCAGAGTTGCGGTAAGTCTCCCCATCCTGACCCACCTCCCCTGCCAACTGCCTGTTGACTGTGCTCCCGCCTGTTCCTACAATTCGACGCTGATTGGCACTCGCTGTGCCCGACTGCTAACAGACGGGCCTCTCGACTGCCAGTCAGCAAACTGCGTCTCTACGCACGCGCACCGGCACACGCTCCATAAAAAAGCGACCACCGAGCCTGTCCGGGCTCTCGGTCGTTACCGCAGGCAACTGCGTGACAACGCCTTTACCGGCAACGTCGCAAAGTAGCCTGTACTCGCAGCGGGACAATGTTCCGCCAACAGGTGAAGCACTAAAGGGCGCTGCACGGCAACGTGGCAAAGAAACGCATCGAACGGGTAGGAAACCTGACCAAAAGGAGATTTGCGCAGTGGCTCTTAAGTTGAAGCCCCTCGCAGACCGAGTGGTGATTGAGCCCCTGGATGACGCAGCGTCAACCAGCCCCGGCGGAATCATCATCCCGGACACTGCGAAAGAGAAGCCCCAGCAGGGCAAAGTTGTCGCCGCTGGCCCAGGCCGCACCGCCGATGACGGCTCCATCGTCAAGATGGAAGTCAAGAAGGGCGACACGGTCGTCTATTCCAAGTACGCCGGCACCGAGTACAGCTCTGGTGGCACGGAGTACCTCATTGTTCGAGAAAGCGACATCCTGGCAATCATCGGCTAGTTGTCGTCTGCGCCTCAATAACGACGCATGACCAGTCACAAAGCTGCCAATCAACGGAGTAAAAGATGCCAGCAAAGGATTTGAAGTTCGGTGAGGACGCACGATCCTGCCTGAAGGCAGGCGTGGACATCCTCGCAAACACGGTCAAGGTCACACTTGGCCCGCGCGGCCGCAACATCATTGTTGACAAGAAGTTCGGCCCCCCACAGGTCAACTCTGACGGTGTGACCATCGCCAAGGAGATCGACCTCGAAGACCCGTTCGAGAACATGGGCGCACAGCTCCTCAAGGAAGCGTCCAAGAAGACCAACGACGATGCCGGTGATGGCACAACCACCTCAACTGTGCTGGCCCAGGCCATCATTGGCGAGGGTTTCAAGAACGTTGCAGCCGGTGCAGACCCCATGGCGCTGAAGCGCGGCATGGAGAAGGCTATGGAGACCATTCGCGCCTCCATCAAGCGCCAGTCAACCCCGGTCAAGGGCAACGAGCAGATCATCAACGTTGCGGTCCTTTCTTCCCACGACGACGAGATGGGCGCGCTCATCGCTGGCGTTATGGAGAAGGTCGGCAAGGACGGCGTCATCACCGTCGACGAGTCGAAGTCTCTTTCATACGAGACCGAGTACGTTGAGGGTATGCAGTTCGACCGCGGTTTCCTGTCTCCGTACTTCGTGACCAACGCAGACAGCCAGGAAGCAGTCCTGGAGAACCCGTACGTCATGGTTACCGACGGCAAGGTTTCGGCTGTTGCCGACATGCTGCCGGTGCTTGAGAAGGTTCTGCAGTCCAAGCGACCACTGCTCCTCATTGCTGAGGACGTGGAGGGCGAGGCTCTCGCAACGCTCGTGGTCAACAAACTGCGTGGCACGCTGAACATTGCTGCTGTTAAGGCTCCTGGCTTCGGAGACCGCCGCAAGGCCATGCTCCAGGACATTGCCATCCTCACCAGCGCAACGGTCATCTCTTCAGAGACCGGCCGCAAGCTGGAGTCAGCGACGCTGGATGACCTCGGTAGCTGTGACCGCGTCGTGGTGAAGAAAGACGACACCACGGTTGTTGGTGGCACGGGCTCCAAGAGCGCCATCCAGGGCCGCATGAAGGAGATCCAGGCGCAGATTGAAGACACCACATCGGACTACGACCGTGAAAAGCTGCAGGAACGGCTGGCGAAGCTGTCCGGTGGCGTTGCGATCAGCCGTGTTGGTGCTGCGACCGAGATCGAGATGAAAGAGAAGAAGCAGCGTGTTGAGGACGCCCTTGAGGCAACCCGCGCAGCTGTTGAAGAGGGCATCGTCCCCGGCGGTGGCACGGTCCTGATCCGCGCATCCGACGAGCTGGCGAAGCTCAAGTTTGACAATGATGACGAGCAGACGGGCGTGGACATCCTCCGCAAGTCCCTGACCGCTCCAATCCGCATCATCGCAGCCAACTCCGGCTTCGAAGGCGCAGTCATCCTTGAGAAGGTGTCGGAGAGCAAGAAGAAGAACTTCGGCTTCGACGCTGGCAAGGGCGCATTCGGTGACATGCTCGAGATGGGCATCATCGACCCTGCCAAGGTAACCCGCGCAGCGGTTGAGAACGCAGTCTCCGTGGCAGGCATGATCCTGACCACCGAGGCGCTCATCACCGAGCAGGAAGACAAGAACCCACCTCCAGGCATGCCTCCGGGTGGCGGAATGGACTTCTAGTCCAGCGGTAACGCAAAGTCTTAATTCGAGAAAGGCCGGTTGGGAGCAAATCCCGCCGGCCTTTCTTGGTCATGGCCGTGCTGGCACAGGTAGCACGGAACCGGAATGCTACCTGCAACAAAACTGAAACCTTACGAAATCCGCTGGATATTGCCCGATTCATTGCAGCCAAAGCAGCGAAATAGTGCGTATTCCCGTTAAATGGTTGTAAAATCCCCAACATCGATGCCAGCGCAATATCCGATATCAATGTTTCCAAAGCTGCAAAAGTTGTTCCGCAACACGGGGCACACAACACGATTCCTTGCAGTGCGAGAGACACTGCTGCTTGTTAGCAGCTACCTCGTCTACACGCTGTCCAAGAACGTGGTGGATTCAACCCCCATCCTCAACGCGTTCAGCAACGCCTGGGATCTGGTCAGGGTAGAACGAGCCCTGGGAATCGCCCATGAAGCGACAATCCAGACATGGGCCGGTGCGTATTCAATGGGTTTCCTGACTTTCCTTGGCTACTTCTATGCCATTGGATTGTGGGTGGCTCTTCTGGGTTCAGCCGTCATCTTCTTCGCTTACTACCGCAAGCTCTACTGGTCACTCCGGAACGTATACATGATCACCATGCTCCTGGCAGTGGTCATCTTCGCGGTGTACCCGCTGGCTCCCCCGCGCATGTTGCCCGGATACGGCATGGCAGACATCGCCGGGATGTACGGCCTGATACCCAAAGAAGGATCACGCTCTGTCCTGGGATTCAATGAATTCGCCGCCATGCCAAGTCTTCACATCGCATGGTCAACGCTCATCATGCTGGCGTGGTGGAAGATTGGCTTGAAGTGGGGCAAAATCCTGGGAGTAACCTTCCTCCTGCTCATGACTGTGGCCGTCATCGCAACCGCCAATCACTACGTTTTAGACGTGTTAGGTGGAGCACTGTTGTTTTCCTTCGCCCTCTGGGTCATCGGCCTTCCGGGCGGTTTACGGAAAATAGTCACGGAACGTGACTTGAGAGATATGGTGTCTGCGTGGCCACGCGCTTTCCCGGACGGCGGATTTCGTGCTGGTTATCACCGCAATAGCGATCCTGTTCAAACTCCAATTGCGCACAGTTCGGCATTCGTTGATACCAACTGGCGAATATTCCACTGAACCAGGCTAATTCCAGACCAGGCACCAACGGTTCTGTACCGGCAGCATCCACCCCAAGTGGGTGACAACCGTCTCATCGGTTGCTCAGGGCCATTGCTAAACTGGCGACGCGTAGGTGCGTTTTACGTGTGATCGGACTATCGCACGATAGCACCCGGGTAGCGACCTGCGTGCATCTGATTGGCGCTGGCAACGGTTTCGGGGACCGGCATTGCAACCTTTTCGCTTCGTACATGCAGCAGACCTGCACATAGACAGCCCGTTTCGCGGCCTGCGAGACGTAGACAAGCGCGTCGGCGAACGACTGCGCGAGTCAACGTTTGAGGCTTTCCGAAACCTCATATCGCTCTGCATCGACGAACAGGTTGACTTCCTGGTAATCGCCGGTGATATCTACGATGGCGCAGACCGCAGCGTGCGCGCCCAGTTACGGTTCCGAGACGGCATGCGCCAGCTTTCAGACGCCGGCATCGCCGTATACATCGTTCATGGCAACCACGACCCGCTGGACGGCTGGCTTTCTGCTGTCACATGGCCCGAAAACGTACACATCTTCGGCCCCGAACCGGAGTGGAAGAACGTTGAACTGAACGGCGAGCCGATTGCGGCGATACAGGGCGTTTCATTTCCTACCCGCGAAGTGCGCGAAAACCTGGTGGCCAGGTTCTCGACACCGCCAGATGACTCGCTATTCACAATTGGCCTGCTGCACAGCAACGTCGGTGGCAACCCGAACCACGACAACTACGCTCCCTGCACCATTGATGACCTGAAGCTGACCGGGCTGGACTACTGGGCGCTCGGCCACGTCCACACCCGCCAGACGCTTCGTCGCCAGAACCCCGCGGTGATATACCCGGGCAACCTGCAAGGCCGTCACCCGAACGAGGACGGCCCGCGCGGCTGTCTGATGGTAGAGGTTAACGACGAAGGCGCGGCAAACACCCGGTTCCATGCACTGGACGTTGTACGCTGGGAGCCAGCGAACGTCGATATCGCTGACATCAACACGCTTGACGCGCTTGAGGCTGCTATCCAGCAAAAACTGGATGATCTTGCGGTGAAAGCGGAAGGTCGTGACGTGATATGCAGCCTCACGCTGGCTGGCCGCGGGCCAATGCACACAGAACTTGTCCGACCGGGCACCGTGGATGATCTGCTGACTGAACTCCGTACCACCGCATCTGAATCACCGTGGGTGTGGGTCGAGCGGATCTACGACCGCACACACGCCGAACTTGATCTCGATGCCCGCGCAGGCTCGGATGACTTCCTGGGCGCGGTACTGCGAAAATCTGCCGACGTGCTGGACAGCGACGAAGGTATAAAAGAACTGGCAGCGGTCGTTGGCGATGTGTTCACCGGGCGCAAGAACGGCCTTCCCGCGCCAACGGACGAGCAGATCCGCAACTGGACGGCCGAAGCACGCTGGCAACTTGCAGAGTTGCTGGAGCCAGAGGAGTAGCCAGCGCTTGCGCATAACGCGTTTACATATCGAGAATTTCGGGCACTTCAACAACCGCGTCATCGACCCGGTTGATGATGCCCTGACCGTTATCCATGGGCCAAACGAAGCCGGTAAGTCCGCTCTACGCGCCTTCATCCGCTCCACCCTCTTCGGATATCTCGACGGCCGTAGCAAGAATTTCTCCTTCTATGACTACCCGCCAGCAAACGGCGGAAAGCCGTCGGGCGCACTAGACATCATCACCGCATCAGACGCTGCGTACACCGTACGGCGGGAGCAGGGTTCCAAAGGCGGATCGGTCATTGTCAGCGGTGACGCCACTGGAGGCACGGAACTGCTGGAACGGCTGCTGGACCGAATTGGCCCGGACCTCTACCAGAACCTGTTCAGCGTCAGCCTGAGCGAGCTGCAGGAATTCGCCACGCTCAACTCTCCCGAAATACGGGACCGCATCTACTCCGTCGGACTTGGCCTCTCACGCGTATCGCTTCCGGATGCACTCGGGCAGATCGACCGCGATGTGCGTGCTTTACGCGGCCCACGGGCAGGAACGATCCGCAAGTCCGAAAAAGACCTGCACGAACTGCGCGTTGAGCTTGAGGAGGCGCGCAAAGACCACGCCATATACGCAGAAGTCGCCGCCAAACTGGCCGAAACCGAAGAACGCATCATCACGCACCAGGACAGGCTTGAAGCAGCACGCACACAGCGTGAACTGCAGAACCTGACCATCAGCCTGCGCCCCCACTGGGAACGCCTTAACTCACTGCGAGAACAACTCACGCAGTTGCCTCAGCTTGCAGACTTCCCTGGCAACGCCGAGCGTCGTCTCGACAACCTGAACGTCCAGCACCATACCGTCAAGGAAGAAATGGAGCGCGGTGACACGCGCCAGGACGAACGCACCGGTGAAATTGAGAACGTCCAGGTAGTCGAAGCATTTGAAGGCCGCGAGCAGGACATACGGAGGCTCGTCGCTGAGACGGAGCACTACCGCAAAGCCGTCGAAGACCTGCCAGAAGTGCAGACGAGACTACGCATTGAAGAAGAAAACTTCAGGCGTGACCTGGACCAACTTGGCTCCGGCTGGGATGAAGAGCGCATTGGCAAATGGGACGCCGCGGTTGACCTGCTGGCTGACCTTGATGGCGCAGGAACCCAGGTGACCGAGACACAGGCTGCATACAACGAGGCTGAAAAAGAAGACTCCCGCCGAACTGACAACAAGGACGGCATCGCAGAAGAAGTCGCACGCGCTACGGCAACCCGAGACTCCATCGAAGGCGTACCGCAGCAGAACTCGGACGACATGGACAAGGGGCAGGAGCGACTCGGCAGGCTCCGTGGCGCACTATCTGAACGCTTCGGAGCACGAGGGCAGCTAAACGACGCCGAGTCGAAACTGGCTGAATCGCTCAGTGAAGCGGACTCAGTCAACATCGGCGGGTTCCTCGGCTCCATCTGGGCCGCAGTAACCCTCATCCTGCTTTCCATATCAGTCATCACATTCGCCGTGTGGAGCAAAGAGCTTTCTCCTGCTCTCCCCGGACTCGGAGGGCTCGCCGCCGGTGTCATCATGATGGTCCGCGCACGCACAAGCGGGCAGGGCTTCCAGATAAAGGTCCGCAGGCCGAACATTACCGAGGCCCGCACGATCCTGACCGAGCAGCGCGATGAGCTCAAGGCCCAGATTGAAGAGCTTGATAAAGAGATCACGACCATCGCCGGTGAGTTCGGCATGCCGAAAGACCCGTCATACCGGGACGTCGAAGAACACGCGGCAACTCTCGAACGCTCTATGTTCAAACGGATGGAGTTTGATTCCAAGCACGCAGTGCTCTCGGAGGCCCAGGAGCGGCTCAGGGCTGCCGAGGCCCGACTGCAAGAGGTCTCAGACAACCGGACGCTGGCATACAACAACTACGCAACGTCGTACGCACGCTGGCAGGAAGTGCTCAATAGCGCAGGACTACGTGACGACCTTAAACCGGCACAGGCTTCCTCCGTCATCGAACGCCTCAAGGGTCTGAAAGGGCAGCTGGGCATCCTCTCCAGCTACCGCGACCGCGTGAAAAATATGACAGCGACGATTGATGACATCGAATCTCGCCTCACCGAGGCTCTTGAACTTGCAGAATTGCCACCTGCGGAACACATGCAGGCCGGGCCTTCGCTGGCCGCGCTCGCAGACAAGTTCCGTACGCACGAACTGGAAGTACAACGTCGTGACACGCTCATCAAGGAACTAAAGGGCTGGATAACGCAGCGTGATCTGCTGGAGCGTCGCATCAGCCAGGTTGATGGCGAGATTCACGCCCTGATGCGTTATGCCGAAACAGATGATGAGCAAGTGTTCCGTGAGACCGCTCGCCAGATGGAAGAGCGTTGGGACACGGAGAAGAAGATCGCAGACCTCATCAGCCACTACCCGCTGCTTGAGAACGAAGAAGGTGAAACCCACCGGGAGTCACTCGACACACACTCGTTAGCCGAACTCAAGGCAAAGCTGGACCGTATCGACGATGAGGTACGCGAAATTGAGGCTGAACTTGGCGAGCTACAGCGTGAACGTGGCGATCTCGACCGCCAGCGCAAGCAGCTTGAGTCGTCATCGAAGGTAAACGAGCTTCGGGCGAAGATAAATGTGCTGGAAGACTGTCTGGTGACAGATGCAAACCGCTGGGCTGTACTCCACATCGCAGAACACCTGCTGGAGACGACCCGTGCTACGTTCCAGCGAGAGCGTCAGCCGCAGCTCATCCAATCTGCAGGAAAGTATTTCGAACAGTTGACTCTTGGCCGCTACACGCGCGTCGAGGCCGTTGTTGGTGAGCAGGACCTTGTGGTCTACGAAGCCAGCGGCGCTCGCAAGGGCGTTACCGGCCTTTCACGAGGCACGGCAGAGCAGCTTTACCTCTCGATGCGGTTCGCGCTGATCGAGGAATACTCTCGCAACGCAGAGCCGATGCCGGTCATCATGGACGATGTACTGGTTAACTTCGACCCGGAACGCGCCCAGGCTGCCGCAAACGTGATCGCAGACCTGTCATCACGCTTCCAGGTGCTGATGCTGACCTGTCACCCGCAGACCGTGACCTACTTCAAGAACGCCTGCTCCGCACAGGGACGCCGCAAGGCCCGTTCGCTGCGAGTGATCGACCTGCAAGACGGTAGCTCAGAGTCCGAGCAACTGACGCTCGTCGGCTAGTTCGCCCAAAACCCGGCGATTACGCAAATTCCTCACGATGCACCGGAACAAATCCGGGGCGCAATGCGTTTCCATTAAAGAAGGACATCTGCACGCGGCCTTCAAACACCACGCCCCCACGGGCTGACAAGTCGGAGCGCCACCAATGCGAACCAAATACCTGGTCGCCACTGCAATCTCTGTTTTCGCCATCGCCGCAATCTCCTGTAGCTCAGGAGACGCCACTGCAACCCCGGACATACCCGCAACAGTGACACCCACGACCGCACCACAAAACTTCACAGTGGCATTCTCGAATAAGAAGCGAATCGAGTCTCCAAACGTCCCCGCATCCGACCTCGAACAGCTCGCCACTGACAACAACACGTTTGCCCTTGACCTGTACCGTCAGCTTGCCACTGACAACAGCAAGAACCTGTTTATGTCGCCATACAGCATCTCGCTGGCACTGGCGATGACTTACGCGGGAGCGAACGGTGACACGGCGACGGAGATGGCCGACACCCTGCACTTCAATCTGCCTGATTCACGCCTTCACGCCGCCTTCAACGAACTTGACCGACTCCTGGCGGCGCGCGGCGCTGATCTCCCCGCTGACCAGAAGTTCACGCTCAACATAGCCAATTCCATCTGGGGCCAGCAGGGCTTCGACTTCGAACCGGCGTTTCTTGACACGCTTGCGGAGAACTACGGAGCGGGCATGCGGCTGCTCAACTACAGCCAGCAGGCCGAAATTGCCCGGCAGACGATCAACCAGTGGATCGAAGACAACACGCAGGGGCGCATCAAGGACCTGATACCGCAGGGAGCCATCGACGAGCAGACCGTGCTCGTGCTGGCCAACGCCATCTACTTCAAGGCCGCATGGGCGCGCGAATTTGATCCCGGCCTCACGGCCCGGGGGGACTTCCACACGCTGAAAAACGGCACGGTGAAAGCCGACATGATGAACCAGACCAGCACGTTCAACTTCGCTGACGCCGACGGATACACAGCGATAGAGGTACCGTACGTCGGTCAGCAGACCTCGATGGTCGTACTGGTTCCGGATGAAGGCAAGTTCACCAGCTTTGAGTCGTCGCTCGACGCGGCAACACTCGTACAGATCATGAACGGGATGAGCTACACGAACGTAGAGCTAAAATTCCCAAAATTTTCTTACAAGTCGAAATTCACGCTGCCACAGCCGCTAAAGGACCTGGGCATGCGCAAAGCGTTCGACCCGTTCGAGGCTGACTTCTCCGGCATGCGCACTCCGCCACCCAGCCTCGTAATCACAGATGTGATTCACCAGGCCTTCGTAGCGGTTGATGAGCAGGGCACAGAAGCGGCCGCCGCTACCGCGGTTATAGTCGGAACAAAGTCGATCGCCCCTGACCCGGTCAGGCTCACGGTTGACCGACCGTTCATCTACCTGATCCGGGACGTGCCGACAAACACCATCCTGTTTACAGGAAGAGTCCTGAACCCGGCGGAATAGTAAGTATCGGCGAACCCGGGACCATACACGGACCGGTTACGGCACTTACGACTGGAAGATGTCCATCATCGTGGCATTGGAAACGAATCCGGTTGTGTAACTTCCGTCCTGGAACTCCGGTCGTTTCATATTCTCGACGATGAACTTGACGTTGTTTGGCACCCCGGTCAGCCGGGTTCCCGTCAGCGCCTCTAGCAAGCGTCCATTTGCCTGTTCAGCATTTTCGCCAACGGCGATTATCTTGGCGATGTGTCCATCGTACCCGCCGGGGACGTACAGTGCGTCATCGAAGTTGGCAATCACCGTGATGCCTTCGATGTCTGGAACGGTGAACTCGGTGAGATAGCCACCTGTGCTTTCGTCGACGTTGACAAGTATCCGGGCCTGCACAGAGTGGCCGCGGCATTCGTGGTCAAGACTGTCGATGCGACGGCCGTTTGCGATGTCAATTTGCGTCGGGATGATGTGCAGGATTTCGTCATTGCCTACATGCGTCACAAACTCGGAGACCTTGTGCTCAACCTGGAGCCGAGGGTTGACCTCCAGCGAGTACAGGCCGCCGCCGTCCATATCCTTCAGGAATTCGACGGTGAATACGCCATGCGAATGCACGTTCCGGATGATTTCCTGGGCATACCGCCGAAGCGTCTCTCGCTCCTCGGCGTCAATCTTCGATGACGGGCTCTGCTCGACCATCTTTCGAGCATTGATCTGCCAGCTACAGTCTCGTTCGAATTTGAGAACATGCACGTTGCTATGCTTGTCTGCAATGACCTGCATCTCAAGGTGGCCCGCGTTCGCAATCAGCTTTTCGAAGTAGACGCCGCTGCGACGCGCCCGCTCGCTGGTCCTGTTCGATGCCCGGATGGCACCCTCTATCCGCTTCAGTGCAAGAGGACGGTCATCGAGCAAAAGCTGGCTTATGCCGGGTAGTAGAGCGGTGCCCATACCGCCACCGCCGTACGGTGACTTGATGACGATGTCACCATTCATTTCAATGAACCCGACCGCTTCCATGACGACCTGTTCGAGCGTTACGGGGAACATCTGCTCCGTTACGGTTGCGGCAAGTGCTTTAGCAAATTGCACAGGCTGCTTGTCCAACCTGCCTGTGACGCGTGATATGCCGCTGCGTGAATAACCCTTGCCAAACAGCGCGCCTACTTTGCCCACTCGCCGGGTGATCCCATGCGTCAGGCCCCCGCCGTTTTCTCCTTCTTTGTACACGTAAAGGCGTGATGCCGGAATTACCGGCACACCGCTTTCCCTGGCATGTTGCCGGTACCGGGTTTTGCTGCCAAACACGGTGAGCGCATGTACGGTTGGTCCAATGAAATGCAGGCCAAACAGTTCAACCTGGCGTGCAAACTCCGGGTCCTCGGAGAGAAACCCGTAACCCGGGTGGATGGCGTCAGATCCGGTGCGGGTAGCCGCCTCCAGCATCCACTGGATGTTCACGTATGAATCGCGCTCCATGTGCGATTCGCTAACCGGCAGCCCGGTCTTTGCATCCGCTTTGTCGTAAGCCATGGACCTTGTGTCAGAGGGAGTTGCCCCAATGGCGGCCTCAAGACCCATGCCGTGAACGGCGTCGATAATCTCGATAGCCGGAAGTCCACGGTTGGCTGCAAATATCCGTTGAATCGTTGGTGAGGTTTCGATCATTTTCAGTGTTTAACTTCAGGGTTGAGATTTTGGTCCTGAACATCTCCTGAAGTTCGAGCGAACTGTTTGTGACTTGCGTACCGGAAGTATGTACCTGTTAAGCGTGATCCTGCTGAACGGTAAAGAATGAACCAGGACAATGGTCACGGTCAACCGGACACCCTGCGGACTCCCGGCCAGCCCCTTACCTGCTAAATGGTACGGTCTATCTGAACATGCTGCTTCAGCGAAGACAACATCCTGAACAACGTGTACGAGGCGTTTGTTTCCACAATAGCAGCCAGCCGATCATGCGCTGCCAACAGGGATGATACCCAGATCACCACTGGCCGAAACGACTGTTTGGTCGGTACTATCGTTCACGGTAATCAGTTGAAGCACTGCGTATGTCACCGGTGTTGACCCACGTAGACCTGAGGGAGATTCGATGTCGCTGCTGGATGAAGTCCTGGCCCACAATGAACGGTTTGTGTCCGAACGCCAGGGGACGATCAAGCGAACCCCCGCAAGGAAGGTTGTGATCTTCACCTGCATGGACACACGGCTTGTCGATTTCCTTGAGCCGGCAATGGGCCTGAGGCGCGGTGATGCCAAGGTGATCAAAAACGCGGGAACCACTGTGCTTGACCCGAACGGCGGGGTCATCCGCAGCCTTGCGGTTGCTATCTATGCGCTGGAATGCGAAGAGGTGTTTGTGATCGGGCATCTCGACTGCGGCATGGCGAATCTTGATGTGACGGTGATCAGGGAGAACATGTTGAGCCGCGGAGTGGCAGCTTCAACTATCGACGATCTTCAGCCCGCGCTGGGAGACTGGCTCGGGACGTTTCGAGATGTCTACGGCAACGTCCGGCGCGTTACACAAATCGTCCGCGATAACGCCTTGATGCCGAAAGATGTCCCGGTACACGGCCTCATGTTCGATCCGTCCAGCGGCAGCCTCGAGGTACTGGTCAAAGGCTACATAGAGAAAGCGCAATAACGCTGGCTGGTGCCAACAGCGCCAGCACCCCACCTGTGTTGCCGGACAATGCCGCAAGTTGCACGACGCGGCACGTAACTAAAGCTATTCGACTCTTGTTTGAGGTTCTGACCTGCCAGAGGCTGCGAGGCCTTCGTACAGCTTGGTCATGCCGTCGAGCCATTTCGCCTGGACCTCTGGAGTCCATGACGGGTCAAAGTCCGGGTACTTCGAAAGTATCAGTTCTGCCACGTTGAGTTTTGCAACCAGCTGCGGTGATGCGTCCGGTGGCACCGCGGCTGTCGTTGTCGGTGTGGCGGCCAGCCGGGAATCGCCGGTAACTGGCTGCGGTGCAACCGGCTGAGGGGCCGCAGCTGTTCCAGAGCCGGGTTTCGCACCGCCCCGCCCTGCGCCCTTCGCACCACCGGACCTGCGCCGCCCCTGGTGTCTTCCAGCAAGGATGTACTGCGAAAGCTGTATGCCGGCCGAAAGTGCTGCCTGGATGAAGAACGCCTCGCACTTTGTCAGCACGCCTTCCCGCGCTCCGAAAGACCGGAACGCCTCATGGAACTGGTTCTTTGTAGCGCGCGCAAGGTCAAGCCGAAATACCGGCTTGTAGTAGTCCTCAAGCAACCCGCGCAACAGCGCACGCCTGCGCTCGCCTTCGGCGAAGACGAGCTGTTCCAACACCGGCTCCGGGTGACCGTTTGCATCGACAAGCTGGAGCGATTTCAGCGCCGTCATCAACTGGGTTCCGGAGCTTCCAGAGAAGCGGCTACCCCACACACTGCGGTCAATTCTCGCCGGAATGCCATCCTGCATATATTCCAAAAAAGTTTGGAATGTGCGGTAGGGCACATACGGGGGAAGTGCGCTGTGTCGCTCTTGCATGACGTGTCCAGATTGCGGCTGAGATTGGGGAAACTGTGTTCCAGAGTTTTCGGAACAAACGGTATCCCCGCCTGATTCCAAAGTCAACAACTGTTTGGAACAGAGGGTTTCCCTGCGTGGACAGTTTCAGCGCGTGCGAATCGGAATGTATGAAAATTCCAATCAACGTTCAAACAGGTGATGACAGGTTGTCCGGCCTTCTGTCACACCGCTTCTGGAATATCCGCAACGAAACGACAGCGGGAGTGGATCGTGAAAGTTCCTATATCAAAGATTGTCCTCGACCCAGAGACACTGGCTGCTCTGGAGGAAAGCACAAGAGACCTTCCACGAGCCTCAAGAGTTGCTCGTGATCCCGTGGTGCTGGTGGAAAACGATACGTTTCGTGTGCTGGCCGGGGCGCGGAAAGTGCGCATCGCACAAGAAGCAGGCGAAAAAGAGATCGAGTGTTCCATTAAGGAATCAGTAACCGACCAGGAGCGCTGGGAGCTGCTGCTCGCCGAGCAGTATCACTCGTCACTGGTCCCGCCAATGGATCTCGGCAAGGCGTTCATCGAATACCGTGACAGGTACGAGATCACGCAGCAGGAGCTTGCTCGCAGGACCGGCATCACGCCCGGAACCATTCACCACTACGAAAGCCTGATCCGGACACTGGCCCCGGGTCTTGGCGGCAAGGTGAACAGCGGCGAGCTGACCTTCAAGGAAGCACGGTCTATAGCGGACATTGATGACCACGACCGCCAGATGGAGATCGCGAAACCGTTCGTGGACGGGCGGCTCTCATCGGTTCACGTCGAGCGAATAGTCGGCCGTGCAAAGAGCGCACCGGAACTTTCGATAGACCAGATCATTGAAGAGGTGGTTAACGGGAAGCGCCCGGCAAAGGCACCAGAACCTGTCGAGGTTGAGGTTAAAGAGCGGGGCGAGCCGCGGGAGCGCAACACGGAAAGCCTGGAGAACATGGTTCTGCACCTTGCAGGTGAACTGGATGCGCTGCACATGCAGGTGATTCCGGAATACCGTCGCCTCAAGCTGATCAGCAGCCTGCGGATCCTGGATTCCCGATTGCGAGCGTCACTGCTAAGCCTGAACTCAGGCCAGGCACGGGAGTCTTCTGTTCCCAGGCCGATGATCCGCAACGGCGCAGGAGTTCGCTAAAAGAGTTTCTGGCCGGAGATGGCCAACAGGAGAAAGATATAACGGGGTCGGTGCGGACACACCAACCCCATAACCGGAGCGGACAGCAGGGCTCGCTTGACGCACCATTCCTTGCAGCCGTGAGCCCGAAGACACCCCGTCAATGGTTGCCTCCAGACGGGGTGTTTTCTTTTTCCGCTATTCTCGCACCCGTTGTCAAGATGCAACGAGCGCTTTTCGTAGTTTGTGATGATGAATTGTGCTAGATAATGAGCCGCTCGTTATTACGCCTGTCCGGAACACGGTGGGCGGGTGCGAGACCGGCGCTTCCGTGACAGAATCGGCTCAACACTCCTTCACCGTCTACCAGCACAAAGAGAAAAGCGCGGAGAAAGCACGAAATGACAGACCTACTGATAAAAAACGGACGCCTGATCGACCCATCAGTAAACCTTGATGCCGTGATGGACATTGCGATCACGGATGGTGAGATTTCCGCAATTGCGAAGTCGATCGACCCCAAAACAGCCACTCGTGTCATCGACGCGACCGGACTGCTGGTGACGCCGGGGCTTATCGACATCCACACCCACGTCGCCGCGGGCCTCCGTAAAGCGGGTACAGAGGACATGATGGGTGATGTGGACACCGCTGGCGTGCACTCCGGTGTGACAACGGTGCTGGATGCCGGTTCAACGGGTGCATACAACGTGGGCGGCTTCGTGAACTTCATCGTGCCGAGCGCGATCACCCGCACGCTGGCCCTGCTCAACGTCGGCACACTCGGTGTAACCCGTGCGCCGGAAGTGCGAGATGCCGCAGACATCGACATCGACGCCGGTATCGCCGCCCTTGCCGCGCGGCCAGACGTACTGGTGGGTGTGAAGGTTCGCATGGTGACACCCGGCATCAGGACGCTGGGCATCGAACTGCCGAAAGCGGCCAAAAAAATGGCAGAGGACGCAGAAACGGGCGCGTTTGTCATGGTTCATATTGGTGACATCCTGGGCCAGGACCCGATTGCAGCAGAACTGGCCCCGCAACTGCTGTCAGATGTTTTGACTGAAGGTGACGTGGTTACCCACTCGCTCAGCTTCCAGGTTGGCGCACTGCTCAAGGGCGGAAAGCTGCTGGCCGAGGCGAAGGCCGCCCGTGAGCGGGGCGTGGTGTTTGACGTTGGTGTCGGCAAGGCGAACTTCAGCTTTGAATCTGCAAAACAGGTGCTCGACCAGGGTTTCGTACCGGACACGCTCTCTTCAGATTTCACGGAGATGAGCCGCTTCGCAGGGCCGACACACTCGATGGTCGAATGCATGTCGAAGATGCTGTCGATCGGCCTGCCGCTCGGTGACGTGATTGCGATGAGTACGTCCCGGCCGGCGCAGGTGCTTGGTATCGACGAGGAAACCGGGTCACTGGCGGTTGGCTATGACGCAGACATCACGTTGTTGGAGCTGGCAAACGGCGATTTCCTGTTCCGAGATGTGACGGGCGCAACGCACAAGGGCAAACAGGCCTTCCGGCCGGTGAGCACGGTGCGCGCCGGAGAGGTCATCCCGGTTGACTACGGCCCAAGGCCGTGGGGCTGGCTGCCGGAACAGGGTTAGGCGCAGCGCAAACGAACGGCCTTCGCTTTAACCCCCTCCCCCTTGACGGGGGAGGGCCGGGGAGAGGGTGACTGCGAAACGCAGGTTCTGGCCGCGTCAAAAGAAGCACTTTCGAAGCCTTGCAACCTGGGCAGTGTGTCATTCACCGCCCACCGTCTTGTGCCCAACAAGAAACTAGATCCGGTAGAACTTCTCGGCGTTGTCGTGGAAAAGCTTTGCGCGCTCGCCGGCAGAGAACCCGGACGTGATCTCGTCGTAAGCGTTCCATACCGTCGCGTAGTCCGAGAACAGGCTGTCCACGGGGAAGTTGCTGGCGAACATGCAACGGTCGACACCGACTATCTCGATCGTGTCCAGCACGAACGGCCTGATGTCTGCAGTCGTCCAGTCCTTCTTCATCATGCCCAGCGCGGATATCTTCACGGAGATGTTTTTCGCCCCGGCAATCGCCCGCATTCCCTTTCGCCAGAGGGCAACGCCATCCGCATCCCAGTCGCGCGGCATGCCGGTATGGTTCAGTATCACCGGCACTTCCGGTATCTGCTGCGCCAACCTCGCACCGTCCTCAAGCTGCCACGGCCATATCTGCATGTCGAACGAGCCTCCGACCGCTCCCAGCGCCCGATAACCCTTCTGCCACTGGCTGTCCTGCATGTAGTCAACGCGGTCTGCGAACCGGAAACGCGGGTCGTCTGCCCAGTTCAGCATATGGCGAATGCCGCGCCAGTTCGGATGGGAAGCATGGCGAGCCAGCGTCTGCTCGATGTCTGGGTCGGCGAGGTTCGCGTAGCCGATGATTGCGTTCGGCATCCCGCGTGAAGCCGCGTCATCCGACACCTTTTGCAGCCAGGCCGTCTCGCCAACCGGGTCGCCGTCGTGGTCCCACTCAGCCTGCACATGCACTGACTTCCGCAGCGGAAGCCCTTCGGCACCGCGCAGGAAGTCTGCGATGAGGAACGACTGCCGGATGGGCGTGTAGTCGCCGACAAAGTGGTCTATGCCGTCCTGCAGCCACGGGTAGCGGTTGTTTTCCAGGTCCCACAGGTGGTGATGGGTATCGATAAATGGCGGAACTGTCATGGCGTGTGGCCTTTCGACGCTTTTTCGCAGGATGACGACGACACGGGTTTTCTTTCCGCGCAATAGTAACCAGCGGGCCAGAAATGTCACGCCCACGCCCGGAATTGTGCCATCTGTGTGCTCACAGGCTAAACTGGCTGTCCCATCTCGCCCAACACAGGGGCGACCGGCATGAATGAAACAAGAAACCTGGCAGGACAAGAACAATGACCATCGCACACCTTCGCACCTACACCATCAACAAGGGCCAGATGGATTCGTGGCTAAACCTTTTCAAAGAGAAGCTCGTGCCGCTGATGGCGGAGCACGGCATCAAGGTTGAAAGCGCCTGGGTTAACGAGGAAAACTCCCAGTTCATCTGGATTCGCAGCTACGGCGACGATGTGAAGAACATCGAGACGAAAGAAGCGGCGTTCTACGGATCCGAGTGGTGGGTGGCGAATGTCGGCCACGTGCGAAGCCACCTGGCGCACCGCGAAATCAAGCAGATCCACTCGATCTAGGTTTTTCCTCTGCAAAAAACAAGATGCTCACTCCTGCTGGCTAAAGCGAGAGTGAGCATTTTTTTGTCTTCGCACTACGCACCCAGCACGGCACCGTCCAGTTCCGGTGTCCCATTTAGGAAATCTCTCGCCTGCATTGGCCGTTTGCCTTCCGGCTGAACTTCCAACAGTTCCAACTCCCCGCCACCAGTCGCCACGAAGATTTTTCTCTCGCGGACGGATACGGTTCCTGCGGGTGCTGACTTTCCTTCACCAGCGGCATTCGCTGACAGAATTTTCAGGTTTTTGCCGTTCAGCAAGGTAAACGCGCCCGGCCACGGGTCATACGCCCGCGTCATCCGCTCGATCTCCACAGCGGGCAGTGACCAGTCGATGCTGCCGTCCTCTTTTTCGATCAACTTCGTGATCGTCACCAGTGATTCGTCCTGCGGCTCTGGCGTAAGGCTTTCCGTCTCGAGCGCGTCCAGGACTCCCGGCAGCATCTCCGCGCCAATCCTGAAGAGCCGCGCGGTCAGGTCATCGGCGCGTTCCGTTCCGTCCAACCGGACCGGCGGCGATTGTGCGAGCAACGGGCCACTGTCCATTCCCTCATCCAACAGCATCACGCTCACACCGGTTTCGGCATCGCCATTGCGAATCGCCGTAACAACCGGGCTTGGCCCACGATACCGGGGAAGCAGCGAAGGGTGAATGTTCACGGCGCCCAAGCGCGGCATCGACAGGACTTCGGGCGGCAGGATGCGGCCATAGGCGGCCACGATGAATACATCGGCATTGAGGTTTCGCAGGGTGTCCTGGGCCTCCGCGCCTCGCAACCCTGCGGGTGTCTCGACCCGCAACCCTCGCGCCTCCGCCGCGACCCTCACCGGAGTCGGTCTCGGCTGCCTCTTCCTGCCCGCCTCCCTGTCCGGCCGGGTATAGACCGCGACGACAGAATGGCCCGCGTCAATGACTGCGGCGAGGGCAGGGACAGCCTCCTCCGGGGAGCCAAAAAAAACCATGTTCAGGGGCAAGATGGGCTCCAGTTCAGGTGTGATATTTCATCCGATTTACCGCGCAGTTCACGGCCTGACACGGGTGTGGGAAACATGCGGTGGTTGATGCATCCTTTAGGCGTGTTGTCAAGTTCAAAACGGGTCATCGTGAGGCCGGGGAAAATCGGTTGGTAAGTCCCAAAAACAACCCTGTTTTGGGGGTTGCCAACCCTGTGTTATGGCATGTTAACTTGCGTCTGCAGCAGGACGTACAGCCCAATTCTGGCTGAGTGCTCCGTAGGCTGTAAGTTCTTCTCACCACAGGACATTTTTTCGCAAGCCCACCGCGTGTGGGGCGAATTCGCTTTGCCATTTTCGCAGGGGGACATGGAACTGGACACACATTCTGCTACCCAGGTCTGGAAGGCCGCTCTTGGGCAACTCGAAGTCGAGATCCCAAGGCCGAATTTCGAAACCTGGCTGCGCAACACGGCAGCCCAGAGTGTCAGCGAAGACGTGCTGGTTGTCACGACCCCCAACACCTTTACCGCCGAGATGTTGGAGAAGCGCCTCTCCGCCTCTATTGAGCGCGCCGTCGAAAATGTCACTCACAGGACGATGGAGGTCCGCTTCACCGTCAAGAATAACGATTCATACGGTACGTGGGAGAGCGCAAACAGTTCCAGTGCTTCTTTCGAAGACGATGAGCCCGAACGCATCAGCGCGCCTCGTGCCCAGAAATCCCGCTTCCGACCTGAACTGAGCTTCGATACGTTCGTCGCCGGTTCTTCCAACCAGCTTGCGCACGCAGCTGCCACGCAGGTCGCTGAATCTCCAGGCGCAGTGTTCAACCCACTCTATCTCTATTCATCCGTGGGGCTTGGCAAGACCCATCTGTTACACGCCATCGGCAACATGCTGGTCCGGGCAGGTCACTCCGTCCTCTATGTAAGTGCCGAGCGGTTCACCAACGAATACATCCGGGCGATTCGTGACGGCGCGACCGAGGAGTTCAGAACTCGCTTCCGCAGCGTAGACGCATTGCTGATCGACGATATCCAGTTCATTTCCAGCAAGCCGCAGACGCAGGAAGGCTTCTTCCACACGTTTAATGAGCTGCATATGGCCGGAAAGCAGATCGTCGTCTCTGGTGACCTTCCAGCAGAGCGGATCAACCTTGAGCAGCGCATCCAGTCACGTCTTTCAGGAGGACTCGTCGTGGATATCCAGGCACCTGACTACGAGACCAGGTATGCAATCGTGGAGCGCAAAGCCAAGCAGCGCGCCTGCCCGCTGCCAACGCGGGTCATCGAGGTGCTGGCGTCAGCCCCTGTAGAGAGCGTGCGTGACCTGGAGGGCGGGCTCAACCGCGTTGTCGCATACGCACAGCTGACACGCAGCGAGATCAACGTTGAACTTGCAGAGCGGGCGCTTGAGAGCATCGGCTCCAAGAAGCCGATCAAGTTCCCGGCTCCCGACGTAGTCCTCGCCACAGTAGCCGCTCACTCAGGCGTAACTGAGGCAGCGATAGTCGGCCCTCGGCGTGACCGCAGGACGTCTGCTGCGCGCAGGATGGCGGCGTACTTGCTGCGAGAAGAGAGCAAGCTGACAGCGACGCACACAGGCAATGTGCTGGGCGGCAAGGATCACTCGAGCATCCTCTACGCACAGAAACGGTTCGAGGAAGAGCTTGTCGCAGATGCTGAAGTCCGCAAAATGACAGCAGACGTGCGCAACTCCCTCAGGAACGTCGTTTAGCCAGGTTTCAACTCAGCAGTCGCACCGCGTGTGATTGGCTCCTGCCCTCGATTTGGAGGGTCCTGGCGAGACCGAACTGTGTTTGCACATCGACCTTACCTCCCGGCAACAAATCGAGATGTAAGTTCCCTCCGCTATGGCCAGGATGACAAATGTATTGCGCTCATCAATGAGGCAGCTTTGCCTGATGCGGGGCGTGTTGGTACGGCGGTGATGATTCGTCTATGCCGGGCGGTGTTGAGCCGTGTACTAGACGTCCAGGTTGCGGACTTCCAGTGCGTGCGTGCGGATGAAGTTACGTCGAGGCTCGACCTCTTCACCCATCAGCGTGGAGAAGATGTCATCTGCCGCAATCGCGTCATCAGCGGTAACTCGCAGCATAACGCGCTTGGCAGGGTCCATCGTTGTCTCCCACAGCTGGTCCGGGTTCATCTCACCAAGACCCTTGTACCGCTGCACAGAAACACCTGCGCGATCTGCTTTCGCTTCGAGCGCCTGCGGTAGCTCGGCCCACGGCACGTCGTCAGCTACAACCTCGCCACCCTTCGTTAGCGTGAGGGTTTCCGCACCAACAATGTTGCCGATCTGGTCGTAGAGCCTGAAAGCGCGTCTCAGCGAGGGGTGTTCGTAAATTTCCCTGGTAACCGTGAAGCCTTCAACCTCGTAGGTGCGCTCTACAACTGGCTGAGGTTCTTCAGTCGTTGACTCCGGCGTCTCTGCGAACAGGTCCGGCTGTACTGTCGGCCGTTCGGGACGGAAGTCCAGCGAACGGTATTCAGGATTCTGCATCAGTGCAAAGAAGACCTTTTCAGGCACACCGAGCACATCCGTGATGGCGACCGCTTCTGCAAAGTCGCGCACAGCGGATAGCGCAGAGCCGATCTTCGGGCCTTTTACCTGAATATTGGGGTCATTCTTGGATGTCACGACCATGTCGCCATACACGCGCTCGGCCATCCACTCGTCCAGCTCCGTGTCAGAGTAGATCCAGCGTGCGGATCGGCCTTTGGAAGCCCGGTAGAGCGGTGGCTGGGCAATGAACAGGTGCTCACCACCGATTAGTTGCGGCATGTTGCGGTAGAAGAACGTGAGCAGCAGCGTGCGGATGTGTGCTCCGTCCACGTCTGCGTCGGTCATGATGATCACCCGGTGATAGCGTAGGCGATCCTCGTCGTAGTCCTCGCCGAGCCCTGCGCCGGTAGCCGTGATAAGCGCTGCGATTTCCTCGTGCGCCAGCATTTTTTCCGGGCGGGCCTTTTCAACGTTAAGAATCTTGCCCTTCAGAGGCAGGATGGCCTGGAATTGGCGGTCACGGCCCTGTTTGGCCGAGCCACCGGCTGATTCACCCTCCACGATGTACAGCTCGCTCTTGCGAGGGTCCTTTTCGGCACAGTCGGCCAGTTTGCCAGGCAACGATCCGCCATCCATGGCGTTCTTGCGAATGACGAGGTCACGAGCCTTCTTGGCCGCTTCTCGTGCACGTGCCGCCGTCATGGATTTGTCCAGGATGCGGCGAGCGTCATCCGGATGGTCTTCTAGGAACTCTGAAAGCGCACGGCCAACAATCTGCTCTACTGCGCCCTTCACTTCCGGGTTGCCCAGGCGTCCCTTGGTCTGACCTTCAAACTGCGGGTCTTTCACCTTTACGGAGACCACGGATAGCAGACCTTCACGAACGTCATCACCGGATAGTGACGATACGTCGTCCTTGCTGCTGCCAAATGCGTTGTGCTTGCGGCCAAGGTCATTAATTACGCGCGTGAGTGCCGACCGGAAGCCTGTTACATGCGAGCCACCGTCCGCCGTGCGAATGACGTTGGCAAAGGAGAGGCAGTTTTCGACGAACGACTCGTTGTACTGGAGCGCAACCTCGACGACGATGTCGTCTACTGTCTCGCTCGCGTACATGATGTTCTCGTGAACCGGGTTACGGCGACGGTTCAGGGAGCGGACGAAACTCCGCACACCACCATCGAAGAAGAAAGTGATGTCGTTGCGAGGCCACAGCGCTTCTTCGTGCCATTCAGAACGCAGGTGAATCATCAGGCCCTGGTTCAGGTACGCCATTTCTCGAAACCGGGTAGAAATCTGATCCCAATCGTAGGTGATATCAGGAAATATCTCAGAGTCCGGCATCCATGACACGGTTGTGCCGGTGCCGGGCATGTCATCTTCAGTCTGCGGGCGGGTTGTCATCTCGCCATCAGACTTGCCGCGAGCGTAACGCTGCGTGTAGACGGTGCCATTTCGTCGAACGTCCACCTGGGTCCATACAGACAGGGCGTTCACTACGGAGGCGCCAACACCGTGCAGCCCACCAGAGACCTGGTAGCCCTTGCCGCCGAATTTTCCGCCAGCGTGCAGCGTGGTCATAACGGTCTCAAGCGCTGATTTGCCCGTGCGGCTGTGTACGTCAACAGGGATTCCACGACCGTCGTCAGAAACGGTTACCGAACCGTCCTTATGGATAACGACCTCAACACCTGTAGCGAATCCCGCCATCGCTTCGTCGACGGAGTTGTCGACGATCTCTCGTACAAGCTGGAAGACACCTTCGGGACCGGTGGTGCCGATGTACATTCCGGGGCGCTTGCGGACGGCTTCAAGGCCTTCCATCACCGTGATGTCAGACGCGGAGTAGTCCGCAGAGCCTCGGTGGGTGTTCGGGCGATTCGCGCTGTTGTTGGTTGTGGTCATACTGATCCGTTTTTGTCCGCCACGCGCCGGTGACATTTGGCACAGGACGAACTATGTGACTTGTGGGTCGTTCCGGGTGTGGCTGTCGTACCGTCCGGTATATCTAATCGCTATTGCCGGTACCGCCCTTGTCGGAGCCGGACTATCAGACGTTAACCGGAGGAGCGGGCTTCGACATGTGAGTTGTCGATGAGTTGCCCTTTTCACGCGCACGCGAACAATAAACGCCCGGTTTGTTAGTTTCATCTTATCATCGCCCAATATTGGCTCCAACTTGGAGTTGGGCGGCTTTAGGCGTGTTCTGCAACAGGCTGGGGTATAGCTTCCCCGGCATAGCATTTTGAGGCGAGCGGTAAACGCGAAACGGCGCAGGCAAAACACCTGCGCCGTTTCAAGGGTTCTTATCAGCGGGTGCATTTACGCACCCGGTTTATGAACGAACTACTACTTGGATGCCGCTCCGCAGACCGTCTCAATAATGAGGCGGGTTACGGTGTACGGGTCACAGTTAGCGTTCGGTCGGCGGTCTTCGATGTAGCCCTTGCCGTCCTTCTCCACCTGCCAGGGGATGCGGACGGATGCGCCACGGTTCGATACACCGTACGAGAACTTGTCGTAGCGGGCCGTCTCGTGAGCGCCGGTCAGGCGGTTTTCGATGCCTGCGCCGTAGTTCTTTATGTGCAGGTCATGCTTCGTGCCAAGAGCCTCGGCAGCAGCAATACATGCGTCGAACGAGCCACGCATCTGCTTGGTCGAAAAGTTGGTGTGGCAGCCTGCGCCGTTCCAGTCACCAGGAACCGGTTTTGGAGCCAACTTGACGGAAACAGCGACGCCAGAGTCACCGGTGAAGTCCTCGGCGATTCGGTACAACAACCAGCGTGCCAGCCAGAGCTCGTCTGCGACGCGCGGTGCAGTGACCGGGCCGATCTGGAACTCCCACTGTCCGGGCATTACCTCGGCGTTGATGCCGGAGATGTGCAGACCTGCGTCGATACATGCCTGCATGTGGGTGTCGACGATTGGTCGACCGAAAATCTCGTCTGCGCCAACACCGCAGTAGTAACCGCCCTGTGGGGCAGGGAAACCGTTGTCGGGCCAGCCCAGTGGCTTGAGGCCCTCGAAGAACGTGTACTCCTGCTCAAGGCCGAACCAGGTGTCGAACTTGCCATACTTTTCGGCAGCAGCGGCACACCCGGCGCGGGTGTTGGTTGGGTGCGGCGTCATGTCCGTCAACAACGTTTCGGTCATAACCAGCACGTTGTCGCCGCCACGGATCGGGTCCGGGACAACCAGCACAGGCTTCAAAACAACGTCAGACGCATCACCAGGCGCCTGGTTGGTGCTTGAACCGTCGAAACCCCAGATTGGAGCCTCTGCCCCGTCGTCAAGGATGCGAGCCTTCGAGCGCAGTTTTGCCGTAGGCTTGGTGCCGTCTACCCAGATGTACTCAGCGATATAACTCATGTCTCACTCCGTGCCACTTGATGTGGCCAAACAGGTCGGTACGAACCTCGGGAAATAAACTACCTGCAAGTTGTTTCAATCGTGTTTCGAATCTACAGGTATCGAGCAGCCCGGGAGACCGCAAGCGGCGCATACTTTATCACTACACGGGCACAGGCACGAAGTTGGACACGGAATCACCTCATGAACCCTGAACACCTTGAACTTGTAAAACGAGGCGCAAACGCAGTAGACGAGTGGCGTCACGAAAACCTTGCGGATCGACTCGACCTGTCTGGGGCAGACCTGTCTGGAGCACATCTTTCAGGATGGAATCTCTCGCGGGCGGTTTTCGACAACGCGAACCTGAGTGGAGCGGACCTTTCCGGGACGGACCTTTCCGAGGCGTCGCTGAGGAGCGTCAACCTGCACGGCGCAAAACTGTTCAAGGCGATTCTCTCTCGCACCAAGCTATCGAGGGCAGACCTGTCAGGGGCTGATTTCCGCCAGGCAAATATGTATCGCGCCGTGTTGCGTGAGTGCAATATCGAAGGTGCTGACTTCAAGCGAGCACTGACATTCAAGGTGATATGGCCTGAAGGCACGGGCGTTGTCCCCGGAGCCCACTCAGCCCGTCATTCCACACTCACAGAAAGTTGAACACACGGGATGCCGTGTAGCCGCTTCACGCAATAAACACGGAGAACGCAGATGGCCATGCTCACACCGGGATCCACGTTCCCGGACATCAAACTGACACTGGTCGGTGGTGCCCGGCTTTCCCTGCCCGCTGATATCTCAGGCAGCTGGGCCTATATCGCTTTTTACCGCGGAGGCTGGTGACCGTACTGCGCTCGACAGTTAGTCGAGATGGAAGCAGCCTACTCCCAGTTTGCCGAGCTCGGCGTCAAAATCATCGCCGGCAACACGGAAGGTGATGCGGAGACCGAGCACCTGCACACAGAGCACAACCTGTCATTCCCAGTGGCCCACAGCGTGCCGCTTGGAGTTGCAGCGACTCTCGGTGGCTGGACCGGCGTGCGACAGGGCGTGGACTACATGCAGCCCTGCGAGTTCGTCCTGCGACCCCGACGGTACGGTCGCCGCATCGATGTACGCCACAACCCAGCTTGGCCGCATGAACCCAGAAGAGGTTTTGCGGTTCATCAAG
>JAURLM010000076.1 GCA_030831265.1 Chloroflexota bacterium | reverse complement strand
TCGTTGAAGTCACCGTAGCGTGCATTGCTGGGGTTGCACTTGTTGGCGGGCGGGAACTGGATGGCCTGCAACCGCTGATAGGCAACCTTGGTCACCGGTACGCCGAAAATAACGCTGGAGATGCCGTTGACCTGCAAGGCAGCGAGTTCGCTGTCCGTCAAACTCGGGCTGTAGAGGTCTTTGAACTGGGCTGGCTCAACATCGGAGATCCCCACGTCGGACTGCTGGTTGGTCACGACCGCGGTGGAGTCCAGGTTGGCATGCTCCGTGTAAGCAGACAGCGGGCCTTCCGCCGACTTGCCGGTGCCAGTCGAGCTCGCAAGCGCAGGCGCGGTCGGATCGATGAAGTTGCGCGTGATGGTGGTGCCGTCCACTATGCTCAGCGTGGAACTCGAGCGTACCAGCGGACCAACGCCCACGCCCGAGCCACCGTCGGATTCCTTGAAGATGGCGAGGCGCTTGTTCTCGGCACCAGAAGCATCGCCCCCCGTGCAGAAGTAAAGTGCGTCATTCTTGGTCGAGAGGATGTAGACATCCAGTGTATTCGGCTTGCACACCTGGGCTCCCACCGCGGAGTCACGCAGCAATGACAGCAGACCCTTGTCATGCGCCGTCGCACCGGAGATGCGTAGGGTGACCTGATTCGCGGTCTGCGCCTCGTTGAACTCGGAGATGTTGAGAGCGTGTGCGTTACCTGCGGCGGCGATCGCCACAGCAGCGGCCAGTGATTTCACGGAGGTCGACAATTTCATGAGATGCTCCTGCTGGTGTGTATGCGTTCCAAC
Source organism: Chloroflexota bacterium (assembly GCA_030831265.1). GTDB lineage: Bacteria > Chloroflexota > Dehalococcoidia > Lucifugimonadales > Lucifugimonadaceae > JAJCYX01. The sequence goes on along the minus strand of JAURLM010000076.1, from coordinate 2,405 downwards.
CGGGCAGTCGCGAGTCGCTCCCTCGGCCACCACAGAGCCTTCTGCCCCGCGGTGGCCGAGCACTCACTGCCCGACTTGCCGCGCAGCTTAGGGAGCCAATGTGTAAGCTCTATGACAGAATCAATGGGGATCGCCGTCTACGACGTGACATGTCGGCGCCGGGCCATCGGCGTTGGCTGCATCGCGAAGGATTCGTACTGGAAGCTGTAGCTCGAGTAGACCCGCACCACATCAATGGTGCCATCCAACAAGGGTTGTGCCGTGCCTTGCACCGTGAGCCAGTCGTCGAAGCCCACGCCCCAAGGCACCACGGAGCCATCTGCGCGCAGCGCGGCGAACCGTTCCGCCCCTGCGTTGATGAACCCGCTATCCCGGACTTCCGCGCCTAGCCGTATCTGGCCAGGTTTGCCATGTCCCAGCACATGGATTCCGGAGATTCCGGGAATGGCCACTGCGGCCGAGCGCACACGATCGAGTGCCGCATCGGAAGGTTGCAGCACAAGGGAATGGGCACCTCTGTCGAGCAGGCTAAGCAGGAATTCTCGATGTTCCACGCGGGCGTCGATAACCAGCAGCGCAAAGGACTCAGACTCGGCAGGTGCAAGGGCGAGGTTGTTCAGCGTTCGCTCGTTTATTTATGCGGCTTCGCTCACGCGGCGTTCCTCTTCGTCTGTGTATTTTCGGAGATTGTCGGGAGCTTTGTGTATGGCCAAGCGATACGCCATCCCCTGATCGCGGGGACTGGGTTTCCCTTCCTGACGCGCACCTCGCCGATGCTCTTCGTGGTCCGTCCGCCGGATACACCTTAGCGCCGACTCGACTTCGACTTCGACTTCAACGTCGAAGTCGATAGTTTTTAAACTCCGAGAGAGGGCGTGTCGGCATGTTTCGCATGTTGAGCGCGCCTCGGATACGTGGCATTTGCTCAACTTGGCGGAGAGGAGAGAACGATGAACAGAGGCAAGCGCCTTTTCCTGGCTGCGGCGATCGCAATGGTTGTCGCTGTTCCGAACGCGCGAGCGGGTGACGGCCCGAAGCAGTCGCAGTACCGGCTGGAGGGGACATGGGATGTTCTGCTCACCTTGGGCGACGGTACGCAGTTCCAGTCAGTGCTCACCATAATCCCCGGAAGCACTCCCGACGGAGGCAGTGTCTTGCACTCGACGGATGTGTCGCTGAGACCCCCGCACCCAACGTTGCCCGAGCAGGGCGTCTGGCGTCGGGAGGGATACCGCCGGTTCGTAGCCTCCTATCATGGATTCTCGTTCGACGAGAACCTCCAGCCTTTCGGGCGTATCGGCTTTCGCCACGCCATCACCCTGAACAAGAATGCGCAGTCATTCACGGGCCAAGCCGTCTTCGAAGAGATCGACCGTGATGGCAACGTCGTGTTCTCGGACCCTGCCGTGCAAGCGTATGATGTCCGCCAGCTCGTGGAAGGACCGTAACTGTGTCTTCAATCATCACGTCCAACCGACATGGAGCCCGCTGACATGGCTTTATCGAAAAGATTGGCTGTCCTTACCCGCATTGCGCTGTTCATGCCGATTACCGGGCCACTCGCAGATCCCCTGCCGTTGCAGGAGTCGGTCACCGCTGATTCGCACCTGGAGAGCATCTCCTCCGGCACTTCGCGCGAGGGTGTTTTTGTCTTGAACGCCGCAATAGCGAAAGTCAGGGAAGGCAAATTGGTGCTCTCAGGCGTCAGGACGAATGTATTGGCCTTTGAGCCCGATGTGAGGCCACCCGTTGGCGTCAGCGAGTCGGCTGAGCGCTTCCTGACCAGATGGAGCACAACGGGGCACTCCATCAATCCTGCGGCCTTTCTGATGAGTCACTCGCTGACGGCAGACGAAGCTTACAGAACGCTAACGCTGCAAATAGATAAACCCGTGATGAACGGGCTTGATGAATGGACCTTCGAGATCAATCCCGTTGCGGACCGGCAGCATGACTTTCCCACGCCATCGATGGAATTGCGGGATGTGACCGTCACGGTCGTCATGTCTCACTCTCCTCAGGAGTTTGCGCTCGGTCATGTATGTGGACCCTGGACGCCAGAGACGCTGAAGGGTCATGCCGAAGTAGCTGAATAAGTCGCTGCTGAAGAGGAAAGGGCGTTCAAGTGAAGACCCATGCTGACAGGGAGAAGACGTTATCGGGGAAAGATTTACCCTGGCCGGGCGTGACAGATGACGGAGAAGCAGACTATCCGGGAGAGCGGCTGCGTTCGATGACTATCACAATTCCTGGAGGCGTTGGCCGACGAAGGAATTGAACGGCCTACCGGTACGAGAAACGTTTTAAAAGACTGACGCCAAGACCAGCGAGTCCAAGTCCGAGCAGGGCGAGGGTGGTGGGTTCAGGAATGATAGAAATATCCCGAGCTGTAACACCCCCAGCGA
>JAURLM010000075.1 GCA_030831265.1 Chloroflexota bacterium | reverse complement strand
CTTCCAAAGTGGATTGCAGAGGGACGCCCGGTGACTACCGAAGTCCCCGCATACCCTGCGGGTAATTTCACACCAAAGGCGAACAGGAAAATCCTGGCGCTGAAAGAAGATGTGCAGGCTGCAATAGATGACCGCAACACCGTCATCCTTGACTTGCGATCAGACGGAGAGCGTGACGGCTCAAACAAGCGCGGTGGCAAGCGCGGCGGCTACGTTCCAAACTCGGTGCACCTTGAATGGGTGAACTTTCACACCGGTGGCGATGTGCCAACCATCAAGCCCGCAGCAGAACTACGAAAGATGCTGGCGGACGTCGGGGTGACTCCTGACAAAAACGTCATCACTTATTGACAGGGCGGCATCCGTGCGGCGCACGGATACTGGGTGCTCAAGCTGCTTGGCTTCGAGTCAGTTCGTAACTTCGACGCATCGTGGCGACTCTGGGGTAGTGATGAGAGTTGCCCGATAACCGTTGGAGAGAATGCCTGAACAACGCGTATTTGGCGCTAATTGTTTAGATTATCTCCACCATTCGCAGGCACCGGTGCTGTTTCATATTCGTATGCATGAAACATACCGGTACCTCGCAGGACGGATTGTTATCCGCCACATACGGTATCAGGTCGCAAGTCCCACTCCACAGATTCAGCGCAACGAAACACCCCACCCAGGCCAGCCCAACCAATGACTCACGTATCAGTACAGAAGATTCGCACTCTCGTGGCAACTTGCATGCTGGTCGCAGCTATCACCGCTGTTTCATGTGGGTCATCTGAAGTTGTAGCGAATGACCAGGCAACAGTGGAAGTAACCGCCAGCTCTACGCCTGCTTCCACGCGACCTTCGTTTGAACGGCCGGGGCCGGCACTCGACATTACTGGAGTGGATGGCTGGATCAATTCCGAACCGCTTTCCATTCAACAGGAGTTGGACCAGAACAACGTCGTGCTGATCGATTTCTGGACATACACCTGTGTCAACTGCCTCAGAACAATCCCGTTTCTACAAGAATGGCAAGAGAAATATTCAGAACATGGCCTTGTCATCATAGGAGTGCACTCACCTGAATTCGAGTTTGAAAAGGTCAGGGCTAACGTAGAACAGGCGGTTGTCCAGGAAGGCGTTTCATGGCCTGTCGCCCTGGACACCAACATGCAGACATGGCGGGTTTTCGGGAACCGTTTCTGGCCCGCAAAATACCTGCTCACCCCTGCAAAAGGGCTGACTTACAGTCATTTTGGCGAAGGCTCATACATCGAAACGGAACAGGAAATACGCGACGCACTGGAAGCCGCTGGCAGGGACATAACCGGAATCCCTGTAGGCACGGTAGATAACGCAGAGCGCGACCGCGATGCGAAAACTATGACCCGTGAGATCTACGGTGGTTACGTACGCAGCTATCACCCACAAGGACTGTATGCCGGGGATGATGAGTACTACATATCGCCGGATTCAACTCGGTTCTACGAGGACGAACAGGATTACGAACCACAACAGTTCTTCCTGCAAGGTGAATGGACGAATGGAGCCGAGGCAATAGTCCATGCTCGCCGAACAGAGATCCCCGAAGACTACATAGCACTATTGATGCAGGCGCGCAGCGCAAACGTTGTGGTTGAGCCGCAGAGCACAGAAGTCTTCCGTGTCTACGTCACCCTCGACGACCAACCACTTTCAATGGCAGATGCCGGGGACGACATCCAGTTCGACAAAGACGGGAGTTCGTATTTCATCGTCGACAGTCCGCGCATGTACCGCGTCGTCGAACAGCAGGAATTCCAACCCCGCGTGTTGAAGATCAGTTCCACGTCAGACGCATTCGCAGTATTCGCATTCACGTTTGGCATCTATGACGGTGGCTTCTGATGCGGATCCGGTTCAGAACAGGCTCAAGGACCACGCCCGCTATTGCATGGTCGCTATTTGCATGGATCGTACTAATTCCGTCCATAGCGTGCGGTCCAGCTAAAACCAACCCGGATGATCCCAGCATCTCAAGTCTGCCGACCACTTCAACAGTGGTGGTACCGCAACCCAGCTCACCTGAATGGACGGTCACAGGCGAAGACCTGAACATCGTGCTGGCTACTCCTGACCTCGGTGTAGGCGAGCAGCGGTTCGCCCTCGTATTGAGCGACCAACAGGGACTCATCAAGTTCCCGGTCGTTGAATTGACGAGTTATCGGTACGAGAACGGCTACGACAGCGACAACGAGGGTCCCGTCGAAACCATGCTCGCGAGATTCGCGGAATTCCCGTTCCGAACTCGTGGCATACACGTGACCACCTTTTCTTTCGACACACCGGGCAACTGGGGTGTCAAAGTGCATGTTCCGCGCACTGATGGCTCAACAGCGTCCGCAGAAGTCAGGTTCAGCGTAGCGGAACATTCTCGCTCAATTGCGGTCGGTGAACCAGCACCACCCAGCAAGAACCGTACGCTGTCAGATGTAAAGAGCGCCTCCGAGTTGACGACAGGCTCAATCATTGACGAATCACTTTATGAAACCACCATTGCCGATGCGATTCACCGCCAAAGGCCATTCGTAGTCGTATTCGCCAGCCCTGCGTTCTGTACCAACGCTGTGTGCGGACCACAGGTAGAGGTTGCGAGCGCACTACGCGAGAAATACGGTGACAAAGCTGATTTCATTCATGTAGACCTGTATGAAAATCCTCAAGAAATACAGGGTGATCTTGCCAGTGCAATAAAATCACCACTGCTTTCAGAATGGGGATTAACCTCGCAGGAATGGACATACGTGGTCAGCGCCAACGGCAAGGTGACCGCCCGTTTTGAGAACTTTGTCGGGGAAGATGAGCTGGAACAGGCCATCAAAGTGGCCATAGAAAATGCTCATAACGCGTGAACCAACAGTCCTGACAACTCGCAATGTGGAGCCTCGGCACGCGAAACTCGTAGAATAGACAGCAGGCACACTGCAGTTATTCACGCAATGCCAGGAGAAAACGTTGGCATGACGCGGCTTCGGGTCACAGTCCCGAGCCAGACATTCAACTGAACCATTTGGCAATTCTGGACATAACGGCCCCTGGAAACTACAGGGAACAAGCCCTATCAGACCAAGTACTCAATCAGGCGCACAAACTGCACCTGGATCGTATTCTTGTACCTCTCGACGGCTCAGACGAGTCAGAGCGAGCATTGCCGTACGCAGCCATGATCACCCGTCGGCTGCAAGGCGAGATCAACCTCTTCCACTGCCTGCAACCAATGCACCCGGTGCAGGCTGGCAGGCCGGGCCAGGTCCCATATCCTGACGCACAGCATGATCGCGGCTCACACCTTGCAACTTCATACCTTGAAGAGGTCAAAGCACGGCTGAAACCTGCCGGACTGCGATCCAGGTGGAACGTCGCAACGGGGAGTGCCGCCCCATTGATCGCATATCGTGCCGCAACCGGGCGAATCGGTCTCACCGTAATGGCATCGCATAACACGCCGCGAGTGGTCAGAGGAATCCAGTCAAACGTCACGGCCAACCTGTGGCGATTGAGCGCAGGACCGCTATTCCTCGTCAACCGTGCACACATCAAGGTCAACGGGTCACCTCCGCTGACACCGGAAACTATTTTCGTCCCATTTAACGAGTCCGAAACCGCACGAGCAGCGCTGCCGATTGCGACTACGCTTGCGATGGCGCTTGAATCTCGACTCGTTTTGCTGCTCAACGCACCTGCCAACGAAGAGCGAAATGCAGATAACACGGTAGAAAAAGTGTTGCCGCAAAACATAGCTGCAAGGGAAGTCGCTGAAGAGCTCACGGAATCCGGGTGTCACACGGAAATCGAACACATCTCCGGTGGCGTCATCGGTGTGGCGCGTCGCCAGCTGCAAGAACGTGGTTCCTGGGTGATTGCCGGTTCACACATGCGGTCAGGTCTCGTTCGCATACTCAAGGGCAGCGAAGGCGATAACTTCCTGCGCAAGTGTCGTGGTCCGCTCATCGTCGTTCCGAAGCCATCCATATCCACATCACGCGAAAAGAGACTGCGCAAGTACATGGCATCAAGTGACGGAATCGCCTCGGTCTACTGAGCCTGCGTCACTGCAGCCTTCTCAGCCTCTTTGCGTTCTTTGTCCCTGAGTACGAAGCTGATCAAAGCGCCAACGGTTACTCCGAACCACGTATACGGAACCAGTGCCAGTGCAGCAGCCACAACAAGCCCTGTTGGCAGTCCAAGGTGAACGTCCATCACCAGCGTGAGGACCAGCAACACCGCGGCAGGTATCAACGCAAGCCCACCAATAATCAGTCCGAAGATGACTATTCGCCCTTCATCTGCTTTGGCAACCCCTCCACCCATAAACCCTGCCACAAACGGCCCAACCGGAACCGCAACAAAGTGAACGATTGGAATTGGGATTGACGCGAGAATGATCCCGAACGCTACGAGTACACCTTTGAGCATTTCTAACCATCTACCGTTGGACTAATTGTGTTGAGCGCATCCTGCGATTTACCAGAAAATTCACGCTGGCGACACCGTTACCGTCTCATCGAAACGCGGGGATCCGGCCAGAGTTCTCCGTACAGGGCAGCGTCCAGCGATGTACGCCAAACGCTGCCGTTGCTCCTCGGTCAAATCACCGAACAGCCGGATTTCCACCACAAAACGGTCAAGCGAATCGCCTGATCTCTCTTTGCTTTCCGCGTCTTCAACGTACACCCGGTCATGGTCAAGGTCTACCTCGACCGATTGCAACGGCCACTTCTTTCGGCGGGTGTACAGCAGCAAGGTCATCACGATGCAGCTTCCAAGGGCCGATAGCAGCAAATCGTATGGCGAAGGCCCTGCATCATCACCGGCATCAGGTGGTTCATCCGCCACCAGCGAATGCCCGCCTGCGCTGACTTGTACCTGCAGCTTTTCCTTGCTGCTTACTGATACTCGGGTCATCTCACACCTCCAAATACGCGCACAACTGGCTTTGACCGCCCTCTCATGAGTGATATGTTATCGCCGCAACCGAGATCGGTACGTTTCGCTTCACTGGCAACAAATGCCAGCAGAGAACATCCGTCAACTCGCAGGAGGTGTTCAGTTGTCAAAAGGCCCGGTAGACGTCCTGATCATCGGCACTGGCGCATCAGGAGCCGCCGCCGCATGGCGATTATCAGAGGCGGGCTTCAAAGTAGTCTGTCTTGAACAAGGCGGCTGGTATCGTGCTGACCAGTACCCGACTGCTTTCGGTGACTGGGAATTCCGCTCTGCAACATCTTTCGCATTCGACCCGAACATACGGCGGCTACCTGAGGACTACCCGGTCAACGACAAGAACTCAGACGTCTCCCCTCTTATGTTCAACGCCGTCGGCGGAAGCACGGTTCACTGGACTGCCCACACTCCACGGTTTCACCCATCAGACTTCCGGGTGAAGTCGCTCGATGGAGTTGCGGACGACTGGCCGATCTCATACTGGGACCTCGAAAAGTATTACGACCTCAACGACGAGTGGATGGGCTGCTCCGGCATATCCGGTGACCCGGCCAACCCACCGCGCTCACAACGCCCCATGCCCCCGCTTCCACTTGGCCCGGACGGTGAACGCATCGCCCGCGGGTTTGACAAGCTTGGATGGCACTGGTGGCCGTCAGACAACTACATCGCCTCTCAGCCATACCGCGGCCGCAACGCATGCAACAACTGCGGACCAAATGGACTCGGCTGCTTCCAGCAGGCCAAAGGCTCAACAGACGTCACCTACATTCCCGAAGCCATCAAGAACGGCGTCGAGGTTCGCACAAACTCGCGCGTGTTCGAGATAACCACGAACTCGGACGGCCGCGCCACTGGTGCGATGTATTACGACGATGAAGGCATTGAGCATCACCAGTCCGCTCGCTCGGTAATCGTTGCAGCGAACGGGGTTGGCACACCACGTCTGTTGCTGCTGTCTAAATCTCGCAAACACCCTGACGGGCTTGCCAATTCCTCCGGGATGGTTGGCAAGAACCTGATGTTTCATCCTTACGCCATGGTCAGCGGTTTCTTTGATGACGCCGAACCAAACACATTCAAGGGTGCGCTCGGCAATATTCTCATGTCACAGGAGTTCTACGAGACGAAGTCCAGGCGTGACTTCGTCCGTGGCTACACCTACCAGATGAACCGCAGCACCGGCCCCGCCAAGACCGCCACCGGGTTCACAATCCCGCCTGTGCAATGGGGAAAAGGACATCACGAGGAATTTGCGCTACGGTTCGGCAAATCCGCACTGCTTGCGGTCATTTCAGAAGACCTCCCGGAAGAGCACAACCGCGTTGATCTCGACCCTAAACTCACCGATTCAAACGGAATCCCTGCACCGCGCGTGACCTATAAGGTTTCGCAAAATACTCGCAAGCTGCTCGACCACGGCATACGAAACGCAGAAAAAGTGCTAACCGCGGCGGGAGCGCACCGCGTGGAGGCAACTCCCGTGCATCGTTCCGGCGGTTGGCACCTGATGGGAACCGCTCGCATGGGCACGGACCCGGCGACATCGGTTGTAGATGGCAACTGCCAGGCACATGATGCGGACAACCTGTTCATCATCGACGGCAGCGTTTTCGTCACGAGTGCAGCAGTCAACCCCACTCCAACGATCCAGGCAATTGCTCTGCGGGCGGCGGACTACATCATCAATGAGCGGCAGGACCTGAAAGCGTAGCGAAGATGGTCACATCACACGACCGGGTTGACTTCATCGTCATAGGCTCCGGCGCCTCAGGAGCCGCAGCCACATGGAAACTCGCTCAGGGTGGATTCAAGGTGCTGTGCCTTGAGCAGGGTCCGTGGGTAGACCACTCCACGCATCCAACGAACAAGGCCAACTGGGAAGAGCTGTCCCGGACAAAGTGGCACTATCACCCGAACGTACGAAAAGGGCCTTCCGACTACTACGTCAACGATGATGATTCTGACGTGAAGGTGCTCATGTACAACGCTCTCGGGGGCAGCACTATCCACTGGACGGGTCATGTGCCACGCTTCCACCCGTCCGACTTCCGCGTGAAGACGCTGGACGGTGTGGCAGATGACTGGCCGATCTCATACTGGGACCTGGAAAAATTCTACGACGAGAACGACGAGTTGATGGGCTGCTCCGGAATTCACGGCGACCCGGCGAACCCGGACAGGTCGCCTCGACAGATGGCACCTGTACCGCTCGGTCACGACGGTGAACGCGTCGCAAGAGCGTTCGACAGGCTTGGCTGGCATTGGTGGCCTTCTGACAGTCACATCAACTCTGAGCCATACCGCGGTCGTCCTGCCTGCAACAACTGTGGCCCGCTCGGCTACGGCTGTAGCCTGAAGGCAAAGGCGATGACAGATGTCACTTACCTGCCTGAGGCTATGGAGCACGGTGCAGAGGTCAGGGCCAACGCAACCGTGTACAACATTGCGACCGGTGCCGATGGCCGCGTTACGGGCGTCAACTACTATGACGCGGATGGCGGAGAACACTGGCAACCAGCAAATGCGGTCATAGTCGGCTGCAACGGCATCGGCACTCCCCGGATGCTGCTACACGCCGCGTCAGACTCACATCCGACAGGACTCGCCAACTCATCAGGGCTCGTCGGCAAGAACCTCATGTTCCACGTCTACGCGGGCGCCACCGGCATCTTCCCTAAAGGCGAGCCAACCTACAGGGGGCCGCTCGCCAACATCATCATGTCCCAGGAGTTCTATGAGACTGACCTCTCGCGCGGGTTCGTCCGCGGCTACACATTCCAGATGGGACGCGGCATGGGTCCGGCTTCGACAGCAGTCGGTGGCGTATCGTGGGGCAGCAATCATCATCGTGAATTCGACGAACGGTTCGGCAACGTGAACGGGCTTGGAGTCATTGGCGAAGACCTGCCGCTGGAATCCAACCGCGTCACGCTCGACCCCGAAATTAGAGATCGCTGGGGCATCCCTGCCCCGCGCGTCCATTACAAGCTGGACGAAAACTCGAAGCGCATGCTGGCCCACGGCGTGAAACAGGCAAGAACGGCTCTCCTGGAAGCCGGGGCAGTACGAGTTTTCGAAAACCAGCACAACGTCAATGCCGGTTGGCACCTGATGGGAACCGCACGCATGGGCGACAACCCGAAACGTTCGGTCGTTGACGGTTACGGGCAGGCGCATGACGCAGACAATCTGTTCATCGTGGATGGGAGCGTTTTTGTCACGGGTGCCGGGGTGAACCCTACGCCGACGATCCAGGCGATTGCACTTCGAACCGCTGATTACATAATCCGTGAAAGAACCGATCTCAAGAGCTAAACAAGTTCATCACCGGCTAAGGCTCCGGTGTCATGTGAGGAGAAGAAAATGCCCACTGCTGAAGGCCAGTTGACCAACTCCGACCGCCGCAATATGAAGGTGGTTATGGATCGTCTCGTCCCACCTGTCGATGACCTGCCCGGCGCAGGCTCAATGGGCCTGTTGGACGAGGTAGAGCGCATGGCGGAAGAACACGACCGATACCGCGTTTCGCTGGTGCGGTTTCTCGATGCATTGAGCATGGACATGTCAGTCGAGGCGGAAGGTGGATTCCTCGCCCTGGAAGGCGAACAACAAGACGAGGCGTTGAAAGAGATCGAAAGTTCGATAGCGAAAGAGTTCGCCAACGTGTTAGAAGTCGTCTATCTCGCCTACTACAGCCGCCCGGAAGTCCACAGGCGCATTGGCTGGCGCAGCGGGCCGCTCCAACCCCTCGGATTCACACTTCCTCCGTTCGATGAGTCGATACTGGACACCGTACGGAAACGCGAGCCGTTTTGGCGGCAAGCCCCGGACTAGCCTCCGCGGCAGCCTGCGGCAAATATCGGAAGAACAAAGATGCCCGTCCGTGATTAGCGGACGGGCATCTTTCATTTCAAAACTACAGACCAGCCAATGCTGTATCCGTATACCGGAAAACTAAACCAGGTCGAATGGAATCTCGAATTCGGCAGAAATGCTGCGGAACCAGTCAATAACTTCCGGGTGCAACGGCACACCGTACTTGTTGCGCTTGATAGCTTCCTCGTACTCCGGAAGACCGGCATAGTAAACGCGGTCGTGACCAGGCATCGGCTTCGTCTCTCGCAGCCCCTTCAACATGCCGTCCATGTTTCGCTTGAACTCTGCAACGCTGCCGAAAGCATCGACACTGTATGCAGCGACAAAGTGAGCGCGTCGGCTAAGGTCCAGAGTGGCGAATCCGGGTGCGAACGAAAGCTGACCGCAGAGAATATCGACCATCACGCCAAGGCCGTAACCCTTGTGAGAGCCAAGTTCACGCGTCGAGCCCAACGGCAACTGCGCACGAAGAGAGTTGGCAGCAAATGAGCTTGCAGCACCACCCTCCATGTTTGGAGTTCCGTCCTCGTTAGCAACCCATCCAGCACCAAGAGGTCGGCCAAGGCGGTTCGCAAGACCAATCTTGTTGCCTGCGATAGAGGTCATCGCTGCATCAAACATGAACGCTGGTTCCTTATCGGCAGGAGCAGCAAACGCAATCGGGTTCGTACCAAGCTGAGCCTCAGCGCCAAACGTCGGGATCATCGACTTTCCACCGGCGGTCATGCACCAGCCAATCATGTCGCTTTCAACCGCCATCATGGCGTGATACCCGGCAGCACCAAGGTGGCCGGAATTGCGGATGCTCACAATGCCAGAACCGGACTCCTTCGCCTTCTCAATGGCAATCTCCATCGCCTTGGGCGTAGTCATCAGCCCAAGACCGCCGCCACCATCGACAAGAGCCGTGCTCGCAGTCTCTTTGACAATCGAAAATACCGGATCAGGGTTCAAAAGACCGGAGTTGTATCCACTGACGTAGCTGCGGAGCATGTTGGACACGCCGTGGGTGTCAATGCCGTGCTGGTCAGCGAACATCAGCACATCTGCACCGAGTTTCGCCTCTTTGTCCGGCACTCCGCACTTGCGAAATACCGCTTCGGTCGCCACACGCAGCTTGTCGACTGGCACCTTGACCGCAATATCACTGGGGACCTTGAAATGCTCAAGCACAGGTTCTGTTCTCCTTAAACCGCGTTAGGCCTGCTCTATAAAGCTATAGGCTGAGGTGCCGGATGATACGCCCGCGCACCGGTGAATGTGAACCTATCAATCTTGGAAACAGGCATCGGAATTGCAGTCGATGAACGACATCTCACGACATGAGCAACAGAGAAGGCCAGTCCAGGCAACAACATCCAGGCCAGGCAAAGGAAGAAAAACTCGTTTGCACGCAGGTGACGCTGTTGCTAATCTGGAACCCGGTTTACAGGTGCTGTTCCTGCACCTGCCCATAACCGCATACCGGCTCACACCGGCAAGACGTCAACCGGGGCTGTAGCTCAATTGGGAGAGCGCTTCGTTCGCATCGAAGAGGTAGGGGGTTCGAATCCCCCCAGCTCCACCACTCACGCCTTCTGTGTGCTGCCTGTTCGGTAGATGCACGCTTCTTGTTGATCGTGGAGCATGCAACCTGTCATCTGCAATACGCACTCACAAAGTTCGGGGTAACATGCGCCCAGCTTCGTATCCGCTCCTTCAGCGACAGGCACAGCACTGGCAATCATGTCACTCATCCGCCCGAACCGAGTCAAATCCAAGCTCGCCGCGGGACAGAACGTCCTCGCCATCCAGGGGCTCGTCACCAGCGACATGATCGACCAGGTCGGCCCGACGGAAGCGGATGCCGTCTGGATAGAGGGTGAGCATGGTGCTATCGATTTCGAGGAGATTGGCGACCAGTCACGGGCGTGCGACCTCTGGGGCAAGACGTCCATGGTCCGTGTGAACAGACACGATTACGGCCTGATCTACCGCACTCTAGACCGCGGGGCGCAGGGAATTGCCGCCCCGCACGTGAACACACGTGAGCAGGCTGAGTCGATCGTCCAGTCGGCCAAGTTCGGCCCCATCGGTAAGCGCGGAATGTACGCATCGAGACAGGGTTTTGGCGTCGACGACTACCCGAAGATCGCCAACGACTACACACTGGTGATCGTGCTCATCGAGGACATAGAGGCAGTGCGTAACCTCGACGAGATCCTCTCCGTCGAGCACATCGACTGCTTTTTCGTCGCGCCCAATGACCTTGCGCAGAGCATGGGGCATGTCGGAGAGGTTAGTCATCCAGAGGTACAGGCGGTCATTTCTGAAACGATCAGCCGTATCAGCGCTGCCGGCCGCGTCCCAGGTGCGCCGGGTCAAGCGGAAACAGTTGACATGTACCGGGACCTGGGCGCCCGATTCTTTCTGGCAAAGGCCGAGGAATGGATAACCCAGGGCATCAAGTCTTTCTCCGCCCAAATGAACGCCCAGTAGAAGCTCCAACACGTCGCAGAAAGGCCACTGACGGTTCAGGCATTCAGATTTCGTTTTTGTGCCTTCGCTTTAGCCGTCGCATCATCTCTCAGGTGCTGCTGTCCTCGGGTCAACGCTAATGTGATCTGCCGTTGACGCTCCCGGTATCTTTCGCGGTCGAAATCAGACAGCGAATCATGGCAACGCACACAGCTGACACCCTCTTCAAAAAGAGGTGACTTGCGATCATCCGGCGAAACCGGGTTCTGGCAGCCGTAACACAGCGCGTATTCACCCTCAGTCAGCCCGTGCTTCAGAGCGACACGCTCGTCGAAGACGAAACACTCACCCTCCCAAAGGCTCTCCTCTTCAGGTACTTCCTCCAGGTACTTGAGAATGCCGCCCTTGAGGTGAAACACATCAGTAAACCCGATCTCGCGCATGTAAGCGGTCGCCTTTTCGCAGCGAATACCGCCAGTGCAGTACATGGCAACTGATTTTGGCTTTTCCTGTGCAGTCGCAAGCTGATCTGCCCAGCCCGGAAACTCGTTAAAGGCTGTAGTACCGGGGTCGACCGCGTTGCGAAAACGACCAATGCCAAACTCAAACTGGTTTCGAGTATCCACCAACAGCACATCTTCGCGCGAAATCAGGTCGTTCCAATCTTTCGGGTCGATGTATGTCCCCGCGTCCTTGAGTGGGTCGATATCCGGCTTGCCCATCGTCACGATTTCGCTTCGCACCTTTACCTTCATGCGGTTGAAGGACTGGTGTGCGGTGTACGAATACTTGACGTCGATATCGCCGACGCCGGGCCAACTCTGCAGGTGCATCAGGACCGCGTCTATGCCCTCAGCGCTCCCGGCAATGGTCCCGTTGATGCCTTCACGGGCGAGTATCAACGTGCCGCGAATCTCCTCGGAGCGGCACAGCTCCAGCAAAGGTTCTTTCCGCTCTTCAGGATTCTCGATGCGGGTGAAGTGATACAAGGCAGCGACAGTGAAACTCATCCACAAACTCCGACGCGCCTGGTCTGTTCAATCAATTCTTTACTCTATTGATTATCTGCCAGCTACGGGTTCTTGCTGATCCTAACGACAAAGAAAACACCCGAACAGGTTACCGATTGCGTCGCCCAAAATGAACACTGGTTCGGACAGCCCGTTGCTACGATCCCGGCATCAGTGGACAGTGTACTGTGACCATAATTGCCGATTAAATCGTGAGACTATCACCTGCCGGCAATATGCTCCGCTACAGCAGCACCGTCGGCGTCGGCTCCATATATGAGCGAAGATGCCCGTACCCTGAGCCATGGGTTGCCAAGGAAATAAACACCGCTGGCGGCTGAAATTCCATCCTTGTGTACCGGCTTTCCATTTGAGTCGATGGCGCCTTCCACGTGCAGCCAGTCATAGTTCCCACCGAATCCAGTTGTCCAGATCACCGAGGTGATCCCTGCCTCTTGCATGTCCAGTTCCGTCGGGCTGCTGAATGCGAGCACATCGGGATCAACGTCATCCGCAGGGTCTGATTCGAGCGGTGGGGCGTTCGGAGACAGTTTTTCAATGGCCGCTCCAATCTGTGTCAGGATGTTTTGCGAAAATCCATCAGCGAAGCGAACGTTCTCCTGCAGGTTGTCCCGCAACTTCGCGCGAGTCCCATCGAACGACTCGAACCGCCCTAGCAATACAGCGCCATCTCGCCACAGTGATTGCAGACTGATCGTCTGGCCACCGTCCGTGCCGGTCGCTACGGGTTGCCTGGCAAACTGCATGGCCGGATCAGGCAGGTCAGCGACAGCCTGGGACATAAATCCGATCTGCCGCAACCAGTACAACACGTCTTGCCCGCGAATCCGACGACGCACTCTGCCAACCTTGCTGGTAGACAGGTAAACCGTCCTGTCAGTCGCAAGCAGTTCTTCGACTATCTGGCATCCAGACTGTGCGCTACCCACAACCAGCACGTGTCCTGCTGGCAATTCACGTGGGTTCCGATAGTCCGCGGAATGGATACTTGTGACGCCAGCCGGGCATGCCTTCGCAGCCTGCGGAAGCAATGGGAAGTTTTGCGCACCAGACGCAACGACCAGGTTCCTTGCAACAAGTGTTTCACCCGGCACATCAACTTCAATCAGATCACCATGGCCAGCCCGTCGCGCTGCGATAACAGCCGTTTTGTCCCGGAGAGGCAGGCCATATGAACTTACATACTCCTAAAAATAGTTCGTCAGTACAGATACCGGCTCAAAACTATTCGGCGCACTCGGGTTGAACGGCGCACCCGGCAAGCCGTTCATTTCGTTCGGTGTGTTGAGTACAAACGAATCCCACCGCTGCGTACGCCATGACTCACCGGCACGACCGCGCTCAAGCAGAACATGCTCAACACCAAGCCGCTTCAGGTGATAGCTGGCCGCAAGCCCTGCCTGCCCGGCGCCGACAACCACGGCACCAAGTACATCGCTACTCAATGGCCAGTCCTTCCGTGAACCTGCTCTAGTCTTGCCGGAATCTACCAGAAAACCTCACCACGCACCCTCGCCGCCATCGACTGGCAGGATCATCCCGCTCACGAAGTCGGAAAGATCCGATGACAGGAACAGTACAACATCGGCCACTTCCTGCGGCTCCGCGAAACGTCCCGTCGGGATGCGGGCCAGCTTGGCGTCCGTGCGCGGCCCCGGTTGCCACACCTTCTGAGCCATCGGAGTCATCGTGACAGTGGGTGCGATGCAGTTGACCTGGATGTTATGCGGCCCAAACTCCACGGCCATCGTCTTCGACAACTGGTGAAGTGCCGCTTTTGCCGAACTGTACGAACCCAAACCCGGCTGCCCAATAAGCCCCGCGCGGGAAGTGATGTTGATGATCTTACCGTGCTTCCGAGCAATCATGCCCGGTGCGAAGGCCTGTGCCAGCAACAGCGGTGCAAGCACATCCACGTCATAGGTCGTATGCCAGTCCTCGACACCAATCTCCAGCACCGGTTTCGGGAACACCAGTCCTGCGTTGTTCACGAGTATGTCGATACCGCCAAGATCGGCCAGGGCGTCCTTGCCAAGCTCCCGGACAGACTCAGCATCACCCAGTTCAGCAGTCCGGCTCCACACGCTCACACCAAATTTCGACGCCATCGCAGCCGTCTGAGAAAGTTCCTCGGCATTGCGAGCTGTCAGAGCAAGGTCGGCACCTGCTTCTGCGAGGTTGCGGGCGATCTCCACGCCCATGCCTTTCGACGCACCTGTTATGAATGCGGTCTTGCCCTTTAGTGAAATCTTGTTGCGGTCTGGCATGGTTTTTTCCATTTTCCGGTGTTGTCAGTGAAGCAGGTCCGGCTGAATGTCTCTGATTGCAGCGCGTCTTGGTGCGAAGTGCATCGTACTGCAAACCAGCCACCTGTCGAAAACTGCGTCCGGCGTGACTACACTGGAACCTGGACACGCATACAACCACAACGCACCGAACAGTCAGCACATCACTTGCTCAAATTACTGCCCAGGATAGCGGCCACGGTCATCTTCGCACTCACACTCACCGTGCTGGTTGCCTGCAACTTCGAAGATGACCGACCCAACGTGACCGGGCAGGTGACTGACGTTGTGCCTCGGAGCATCAGCGAGTTCGAATCCCTGACGCTGGTCGATGACTCTGGCAAGACGTGGGAGTTTAAGGGCGGCCTGTTCACAGGGTTTACACCGTCGCACCTGCTGGAGCATGCGGCGCTAAAAGAACCGGTACGGGTCTGGTACACCGACGAAAACGGTGTCCTGACGGTCACGCGCATAGAAGACGGCTAACCGGTCTGGTATCGTGCGAATAGATAGCATATGTCGCGGTGCCAGTCCCGATGGATAAACTGGCATGCAACACGGTGATCCTGCCGAGTTCGTAAGACAGGCTGGCGGCCACGGTCTAGTTCCGCGAGTGGTCACCCAGTGGAGAACACGTGCCCCTGTAGCTCAGAGGATAGAGCAACGGTTTCCTAAACCGTGTGTCGTGCGTTCGAGTCGCACCAGGGGTACCACTTTCTTCCCTCTCCCATCACCTCATACCCACCGTAGTCCCGACACAGACGCGCCCTATTGACCCTTCAGCCGTTTCACCGGCTCCGCGAACACTCAACAAACTTCTTTGTGTGCCAGGAAACTTGCCCGGT
This sequence comes from Chloroflexota bacterium, assembly GCA_030831265.1. GTDB lineage: Bacteria > Chloroflexota > Dehalococcoidia > Lucifugimonadales > Lucifugimonadaceae > JAJCYX01. The sequence goes on along the minus strand of JAURLM010000075.1, from coordinate 7,524 downwards.
CAGTGAAAATTGACTGACACGAAAAATGCCCACGTCAGCTGCACTAATGCGAGCCAACGTGGGCATTCCTTGTTAAACAGTTAGAAACTCTAGTCCCTGTGCGTCTGGAAGTTACCTTTCTTCAGCAACCCTTCAACAGTCATCACAAGGTTGTCATCAGCGTCGTAAACCTGGATGCTCGCCCAGTCTGAAGTTCCGGGCTCACCAGCATCAACCAGTACGAACTTCACTGTCGCACCTTCAACATTATTCAGTTTACCGGTACCTTCTCCAGTAAACGTGTCGAACGGAGCGTGTGGAGGCGGAGCCTGGATAATGTCCGGGTCCTCCGTGCAGATCGCTGATGTGAGATCGGTCATGTGGAAGTTGTTGCCACCGACCCAGTTGATCTCAAAATTGTTCGGTTCCCGAAGATCACAGTGCAGTTCGAAGCCCTTCGTGACCCGAGCACCATCAATCATCCAGTTGCTACCACCACCGGTGATACGGCCAAATATTGGCTCGTCTTCGGTCGTGAGAGGGGTGCAATCCCATGCATGTACCGCGTCAAGGTCGAAGCCTGCTTCAAGAGACGGAACTCCGAGATCACCAACATTGTCATCGATGATCTTCACGAACCTGATCGAAGTAAGACCAGAAGTCGCTATGTCAAAGTCCTTTGACCCGTTACTAATCAGGTGTGTCCCCAGTGATACGAAGTTTATGCCGTCATCACTGAGAAGAATCTCGCCTGCTTCGTAGGCGTAACCTTCGGCAACAGTAAAGTCATTGCCGGGGCGGTCAGCGACATCGTTGGCGAATTCGAGAACTATCGATCCACCGTTTCCGAGGCTGAATATCAAGCCATCCCACTCATACACGTTGGATTCTGGAAGTGGTGCGATCAAATCAGCACCCTGGGTGAATGAGACAACCGAATCGGCCACGCAACCATTCACCCATGCATGTGCAGGTGTCCGCTCTTGTGAGTTGATAACCACAAGCGCTGTGAAGACTGCCAGTAACACCGGCAGTATTAGTGATAACCGTTTGAAATTCATCATGACCTCTCTCTGGTTACCTCCACTGGCCGGGAATAGTGAAGGATCATCCGCCTTCTGAATCAAGGTACGGTACTACGGTGACAGTGCTATTTCAGGCAGCATCCTACACACATTCGTTGATGGAATAAGCGCAACCTGTGAATAAATCATGATTGACCGATAAATCCTCTGCCCTGCCACAACTCTGAGGGGATCCCGGGACAGTCGTTTCATATATAGATGGACACACATCTATTTTCCGGGTACCGCCCGCAAGATCGCCTTTAATGAGGCGAGTATCCAAGTTCGCATTGCTCCACTAAAGTAATGCGCCACGGTTGGCCGGGATTCGCACCGGAAAACATCTCGTTCGCAGCAGTCGGCAAATTCGTCCATAGCAGCAACATCCAGCCCGACGAAAGCGTCGGCACACGCATCACAGCAGCATTGAGAACATCGTTATGAAAGCACTGGTACTTCACGGCAAACAGGACCTGCGATACGAAACCAACTTCCCGGAACCGACTCCCGCTCCCGGCGAGGTCCTGCTGAGGATGACGTATTCCAGCATCTGCCAGACCGACATCGAAGTCTGGCAGCACGACCCGTTCGGCATGTTCGAACGGCGACCGGAGCCACGAATCCAGGGACACGAAGCCGCAGGCGTCGTCGAAGCTCTCGGCGAAGGTGTGACATCTCTCAAGGTCGGTGATCGCGTAGCTGTCGAAAATGTCCGCACGTGCGGTCTGTGCTTCTTCTGCCGCAAGGGCCGCTCATCACTGTGCGAGAACGGTCGCAACTTCGGATTCACAGACAACGGCGGGCTGGGTGAGTACGCAGTCTGGTTGGCCAGCATGTGTATCAAGCTGCCTGACTCTATGTCCAACGAGGAAGCGCCACTTTCGGAGCCGACGAGCGTTGGTGTTCACGCCGTGATGAATGCAGGTGTCAGTGTTGGCGATACAGCGGCGGTGATCGGCTGCGGCGTCGTGGGGCTGGCGACGATGCAGGTGCTCCAGGCTGCGGGCGCAAGCGTCGTGGCTATCGACACCCGGCCATCGTCGCTAAAACTGGCATCAGAACTTGGTGCGACAGCGACGCTTAACCCGAAAGAGGTTGATCCCGCCGAAGTGCTGCCCGGTATGACAAACGGCTACGGCCCGGATGTGATTATCGAGACGGCCGGAGCGCACGGAACAGCACTTAACGCTGTCCAGTGGGTTCGGCGCGGCGGCAAAGCCGTGATCGTCGGCTTCGCATCGACTCCACAGGAGATCGTTTTCAGCCGCGCTGTGTCCGGCGAAAAGACGGTGATGGGTTCGTCCGCTGCCGGAATCGGCGAATACCGCAAAGCGGTCGAGCTTATCGCCAGCGGCAAGGTGAACGTGAAGCCGCTCATCAGTGCGCTGGTTCCACTTGATCGCGGCATTGAGGATGGCTTCGAGCGAATGCTGAAACCGACAAAGGATGTCTACCGGATTCTCGTCGGCAACGGTTAAGCCCGTTCGATACTGCAACCGAGCGTGAACGACAGGATGCGGTCACGGTAGTGTTCAGCCTGCTCCAACGGACAGACGATGACCACGCCACGACCGGTCTGGTGCGCCTCCAGCATTACCGCTATCGCTTCGGGCTGCGTTAATCCGGGCACGCTCTTGAGCAAAGACTCGACTACAAAGTCCATCGAGTGCACTTCATCGTTGTGCAGCAGGACCGCGTAGTGCGGAATATGGTCGAGAAGCGTTCGCTGTAGTTCTTCGGTAGCGGTGTCGGTCATGCGTCGATTCTAATTGCACGGGGCAAAGTATCCAACGGGTCAACGTCCCATTCATTGTTCGGAACCGGCGACAGTCCTCACGATATACGGCTACAGGCACGTTGGAATTGGCCTACAATCCCGCACGTGGTCGGCACAGCAAAACGGCCACAACGAATATTCAACTGGAGTCACAGTACCAAGATGAAAATCACTGACATCAAGAGCTTCCCGGTATGGGTCGGCACCCGAAACCAGATGCTTGTGAAGATCGAGACTGACGAGGGCATCTACGGTTGGGGCGAGTCCGGTCTTTCGAGCCGTGAACTGGCCGTCGCAGGGGCCGTGTCGCACTACCGCGAATGGCTGGTAGGCCGTGACCCCATGAAGCGAGGCGCTCTGTGGCAGGAGATGTACCGCAGCCAGTATTTCGAAGGTGGACGCGTGCTGACTGCAGCGATTTCGGCTATCGACATCGCCCTCTATGACATCGTCGGCAAGAAGCTCGGCGTTCCCGTTTATGAACTGCTCGGCGGCAAGCACCGAGATTTCGTGCCAACCTTCGCAACCGGCGGCGGCAACTCCCCAGAAGAGATGGTGGATGTCGCAAAGCAGATCCTCGGTGAAGGCTTCAACTGCATGCGGATGCACCATGGCTACCCTGGCGAGGGCGACAAACAGCTTTTCGAACCGCGTGAGCACATGGCCTTGGCAGCTGAAGGCCTTACCAAGGTGCGTGAGGCCGTTGGCATTGCACCGGTTATCGGCACAGATGTGCATCACCGCTATTCGGTTGCAGAAGCAGCATCGTATCTCCAGATGATGCCGCAGCACACGCTGGACTTCGTCGAAGAGCCAATCCGCGACGAGTCTCCTGAAGCCTACGCAGAGTTGCGCAAGCTGACCAATGTTCCGTTCGCCATTGGTGAAGAGTTTGCGTCAAAGTGGCAGTTCGTTCCGTACATCGAACGCGGGCTCACCAACTATGTTCGAGTCGACATCTGCAATGTCGGTGGATTCACCGAAGCCATGAAGGTCGCGGGCTGGGCTGAGGCGCACTACATAGACCTCATGCCGCACAATCCGCTCGGCCCAATCTGTGTTGCCGCAACCGCTCACATGGCAACCGCGGTGCCAAACTTCTCGTGGCTGGAGATTCGCCAGTCCGCGGGTGAAGACCTGAACTTCTACGACAAGCACTTCTTCCCTGTACAGCCGGAGATAACTCCCGGCAAGGTCACGCTGCTAGACCAGCCCGGCCTGGGTGTTGAAGTTGACGAAGCCAGCCTAACCGAGCCTTTCAGGCATGCCGAGATGCCGCACCTGCACCGCAGGGACGGATCACACACCAACTGGTAATCCTGCCCTTCCAAACAACGTCAACCTGAGAAAACAACGCGAGAAAAAACATGAAGATCACAGACGTAAAGCCGTTCCCGGTATGGGTCGGCCACCGCAACCAGCTAGTAGTGAAGGTCGAGACTGATGAGGGGATTTACGGCTGGGGTGAGAGCGGTCTGTCAGGCCGTGAACTCGCAGTCGCCGGGGCTGTGGAGCACTACCGCGAATGGCTGATCGGCCGCGATCCCATGAAACGAGGCGCTCTCTGGCAAGAGATGTACCGCAGCCAGTATTTCGAAGGTGGCCGCGTGCTCACAGCAGCAATATCAGCCATCGACATCGCCCTTTACGACATCGCAGGCAAAGCTCTCGGTGTCCCGGTATACGACCTGCTCGGCGGCAAGCACCGCGATTTTGTACAGACCTTCGCTACGACGCGCGCCAAGCCGGGACCGGAGATGATTGAGCAGGCGCAGGCTATCGTAGAAGCCGGCTGGAATTGCATGCGACTCAGCAGCGACCAGATGGGCATTGGCGACGACAACCTGTACGAGCCACGCCAGTCCATCGCCAACACGGCTGAATGGTGGATCAAGACCCGCGAAGCACTCGGCAACTACCCCGTGCTGGGAACCGACTACCACCACAGGCTTTCAGTGGCCGAAGCTGCCTCTCTGTTGCAGATGCTGCCCTCGCACACGCTGGACTTCATCGAGGAGCCAATCCGGGATGAGTCACCGGAGGCCTACGAAGAGCTGCGCAAGCTGACCAATGTTCCGTTTGCCATCGGTGAGGAGTTCGCATCGAAGTGGCAGTTCCTGCCGTACATCGAGCGCGGTATCACCAACTACGCCCGGCTGGACCTCTGCAACGTCGGCGGCTTCACTGAGGCTATGAAGGTCGCTGGATGGGCTGAGGCGCACTACATCGACCTGATGCCGCACAACCCGCTCGGCCCGATCTGTACCATCGCAACAGTCCACTATGCGGCGGCCATTCCGAATTTTGCATGGCTGGAAACATGGCGCAGCCCGTTCGCTGCTGATCGTCACGAGGATGACCGCATCTTCAAGAGCGAGTTGAAGTTCGAGCGCGCACGCTTTGAAGTTCCGACAAAACCGGGACTCGGCATCGATGTTGATGAGTCGAAGCTGACAGAGCCGTTCCGCCCATGGGAAGCGCCTCACCTGCACCGCAACGACGGTTCATACACGAACTGGTAAACGAGATAGATGCACTGGCGGCGGGGCTTCGCTAATCTTTAGCGCAGTGCAACAAGCACGCCGCCATGCATTACTCCAGCCTTCCCTGTTGTGAGAGGGCAAAACCAGAAAAGCCCGGATCTGAGAAAACCTATGCCTGCACCTACAGACCTGACCGGAAAGAAAGGCGTCGTATTCGGCGTCGCAAACCAGCGCAGCATCGCCTGGGCTATCGCCAAACAGCTTTCGGAAGCTGGCGCGGAGATGGCCTTCACGTACCTGAACGAACGGTTGAAGGAGCCGGTCAGCAAGACGGTTTCCGAACTGGGCAACCCGAAACTGATCGAGTGCGATGCAACCAGCGAGGAGCAGGTAAAGGCGGTCTACGACCAGCTTGCGGCTGACTGGGGAAACATCGATTTCATCGTCCACTCCGTCGCCTACGCACAGCGGGATGACCTCGGCGGTAAATTCTCGAACGTCTCGGTAAACGGCTTCCGTACCGCGCTCGAAACCAGTGCATACACGCTCATCCCGGTCGTCCGCTACGGTGCTCCGCTCATGGGCGAGTCCGGCGGCTCCATCATCACGATGACATTCGACGCTTCGGTGCGCGTATATCCCGGTTACAACATCATGGGCACGGCGAAAGCGGCGCTCGAAAACGAAGTACGGCAACTGGCCGCTGAATACGGGTCGGAAGGCATCAGGGTCAACGCCATCTCAGCAGGACCGCTGCCAACGCTTGCAGCACGTTCGATTCCGGGCTTCAACGAGATGCGACGCGCTCACCAGGAGCGGTCAGCACTCAAGCGGGCAATAACCCACGACGAAGTAGCAAACACGGCGCTGTTCCTCATCAGCGGCATGTCCACTGGCATCACCGGCGCAATCATCCCGGTCGACGCCGGTTACGGCATCATGGCCCTGTAGGCGCCCTCAACCGTGACATCTGAACTCACAACGGGCCTCGAACTACGCCGAGAGTGGCAGGTCGGCCCGTCTCATCTCTACAACCCGACTGACATCGCCGGGCGCGAGGTGCTTTCCAGCCCTTCGATGATCATGGAGATGGAGACGACCTGCGCGCTGTTGGCAAAATCCAGCCTGCCAGGCACCCAGACCACAGTTGGCTTTCACGTTGACGTGAAGCACATCGCTCCTGCAAAAGCCGGTGCGACCATCACTACTTTCGCTCGCCTCGACACCATAGACGGGCGCAAACTGACGTTCCATGTTGAGGCAAAAGAGGGTGATCGGGTCGTTGGAACTGGTCGTCACCGCAGGGCAATTGTCAATATTGACGAACTGCGATAAGCCGCGCTGTTACACGAACGCGTATCAATTCGTACTGAATCTCAACTGACAAGAAAAGCTGCTCGAATTCGATAATTCGGATGTCCGGTCACGACGATGCGCTCAACTTGATTTGCAACGCGCCTTGTCCATGTTGCTGACCGGCCGTTATCACCAGAACACCACATGCCAGAACGAACGGGCGGCTCATTGCCACACGGCGTCACAGATGATGCAACCATCGGCTTCGATGCTGATGGCCGCGTCATGTCCGCTTCCGCCCAAGCAGCCGCCGCACTGGGATACTCGAATCCTGATGAGCTAGAAGGCCGAACCCTCTCAAGTCTCATCAACGAATCTGCCGACGAATCCGTTCTCAACCTCGTTCACAGCGATGATTTCACCGGTTTCGAGGCATCACTGGAAGACGATGGCCTCGGCACTCTCCACAACCGACCTATCACTTTTGTCCGCAAGGACGGCACAACCGTTCGCCTTGAAGCAATTTTCACTCCGGAGACATCCGGCGGTTGGATTACGCTGATGGAGTCCGAAACGTCTGCTACACCCGGCTCATCCCTGCCGGGGTCGGATATCACCGGAATACTGCGTCGACTGGCTGACGGAACGGGTTCGACCGATAGCGAGACGGAGATCGCCGTTCGATTCTCTGAGGCATTGCGAGATGGCTCCGGCGCTGACTCAATCTCGATAGTCAGATCCACAGGTGCCACAGGGCTCTACGAGACACTGGCGACTGCTAACAGCACTGGCATCGGCACGGCAACAGCAGCCACCGACCTACCGCCCGCGCTCATCCCCGGGCACGGAAAAGGTGCGATTTCAGTCGATGCACTCGAATCGCTCGAATCAGCCATGAGCCCTCCTCCATTTCGTTTGCAATGCG
>JAURLM010000002.1 GCA_030831265.1 Chloroflexota bacterium | reverse complement strand
TGCCACCTGTTTGCCGTTGGCTACGGCTACTTCTACCTGCCGGAGCTTGTTCAAGATTTGCTCCGGTGTGTGACCTTTTCGAGGCATTTCGCCCCCCCCCTTTCAGAACGTCCAGTCTGGACTTTTCCAGTGGTTTCGTTCGCGGGGGGCAGGTCAGAGTGACTAAGGGCCAACCCGGCTGTGCCCTGCCCCGGCATCCGGCCCAGTCAGGTACCGGCGAATGGCGTCAGCGTATTTCACTTCGGAATCATCTTGCGGCTCGTAACCCAGCTTGTTGCGAGCGGTCTCCAGCGACCAGAACCGCCGGGTGTTGCCTGAGATTCCGTACACGATAAGGTACGGCACGCCATGTTCATCCGTGATGTCCGGCGTTTCGATCGCCTTCGTGAACAGCTGGCGCAGGTCGCGAGCGGAGAAGTGGGTTCCGAGGTGACGTTTGAAGTTTGCGATGGGCCCACCGGCTGGCTCTGAGCCTTCTGGTTGCGACATGAACATCTCAGCGTCTACCTCACGCGGGTAGCCGATGCGCACCTGCACGAACTCCATACGTCGCCCGAACTTGCCGCACGCATACGGCCACGCCAGCAACTCGTAAGTCGCTTTCGCCCAGCCATAGAAGTTGTCTGAAACCGGGTATTCCCACGGCTGCACAACATCCTTCTTCTGGGCATGTATGAGCGCGTGCTCGTACCAGTCGGCGGCATGGTTGGACGATGCGACGACCATGCGTCGCACACCGGCGTCGTAGGCGGTTCGGTAGATGTTGTTCGCCATCACCACGTTCTCGTTTTCGATTGAGAAACGGTCGATATGCGGAACAGCGTCGCCGAGCACGCCTCCAGCTGAGGAGCTCTTGTATGAAAGGTGGATGACAGCATCCACACCTTCGAAAAGGTGCTGATACTTCGTGCGGTCGGTATCGATGAAGTCAGCTACATGGACCCCCAACACCTCGTTTCCGTCACGACCTTTCTTGCTCACGTCAGCGAGGACGAGGTCATATCGGTCGCGAAATTCGTCCAGCATCTGCGATGCGACGTATCCGGCAGCACCGGTTACGAGCACTTTTCGTTTGCCTGCCATACCTGCCCCCTGCAAAGGAGATGTGGGTTCTTTGATAATGCCGCCATATTACCCGTGACCGGACTGCCTGGGACCGCTGTCACATCATGAAAGCAACAGTGAATCGTCGTTGATTGTGGGTCAAGAAAAATGCCTGTCATCAGCACCATGTAAGCAGGGTTGTTTTTCGTCACATGAGTCGCAACCGGCTTCGCTTTAGTTCACAGCCCGCCAAACCCTCGAGAACGTTACATTCTCTTCACCTTTACAGGGTTGACTGCTGACATTCTCCGTTCATAATCGTATGCAGACTCCATGATTGCATTCCCGCTTGACGCGGCAATGGAGCAGTTTTCGCACGAGAAAGAAGACGTCGAAAACAACTGCAAACAGGCCATCAGCCCGGCGAATTCGTCGCCCGGCCTATCAGAATCTCGTTGCTGTTCCCCAGCAAACGTACGAACCAATTCAGACAATGTTCAAGTTTCCGTGCATGGGGACCAAAACCCAATGCGCGGTGTGAGATGCAGGAGACAAGACATGCCAGACAAAAAACGTCTCACCACGGCGAATGGCGCACCGGTGGACAACAACCAGAACTCCCTCACATCCGGCAAACGTGGGCCGGTGTTGATGCAGGACTTCCACCTGCTGGAAAAACTCGCTCACTTCGACCGGGAGCGCATCCCAGAGCGTGTGGTGCATGCCAAAGGAGCAGGTGCTTACGGGTACTTCGAGGTGACCAACGACGTTACCAAGTACACCAAAGCGGCTTTCCTCTCAAAGGTCGGCAAGAAGACTGACCTTTTCGTGAGGTTCTCGACCGTCGGTGGTGAAAAAGGTTCTGCTGACACGGAGCGTGACCCGCGCGGTTTTGCAGTGAAGCTCTACACCGAAGACGGCAACTACGACATCGTCGGCAACAACACTCCGGTGTTCTTTATTCGTGATCCGCTGAAGTTCCCGGACTTCATTCACACACAGAAGCGGAACCCGCAGACAAACACCAAGGACGCCAACATGTTCTGGGACTTCCTGTCGCTGGTTCCTGAATCCGTTCACCAGGTGACGATCCTCTTCTCAGACCGTGGCACGCCGGACGGTTACAGGCACATGAACGGCTACGGTAGCCACACCTTCATGTGGGTGAACGCTGCGGGCAAGGGTCACTGGATCAAGTACCACTTCAAGACTGACCAGGGCAACAAAACGATGACCCGTCAGCAGGCTGGGAAGCTGGCAGGTGAAGACCCTGATTACGCAACTCGTGACCTGTTCAACGCAATTCAGGACGGCCACTACCCTTCATGGACGCTGAAGGTCCAGGTCATGCCGTTCGAGGATGCTGAGAAGTACCGGTTTGATCCATTCGATGTGACGAAGGTATGGCCGCATGCCGACTACCCGCTGATCGAAGTCGGCAAGATGGTTCTGAACCGCAATCCTGAGAACTACGTCGCCGAAGTGGAACAGGCAGCGTTCTCACCGGGTAACATCGTGCCGGGAATCGACTTCTCTCCTGACAAGATGCTCCAGGGTCGTATTTTTTCGTACGGCGACACGCACCGGCACAGGCTCGGTGGCAACTACCAGCAGATTCCGGTGAACTACGCCAAGGCCTCTCCTCCGCAGAACAACCAGCGGGATGGGTTCATGGCGGTGCTGGGCAACGGTGGCAGTGCTGCGAACTACGAGCCGAACAGTGTGAACGGGCCGAAGCAGACCGATGATCCAAACTCGTACCCTCTGCCTTTGCAGGGAGTTGTTGCTCGCACCGAGTACGGTCACGAGAACAGTGACTTCGAGCAGGCAGGCGCACTGTTCAGCAAGGTGATGACCGACGAAGAGCGTGACCACCTCGTTGGCAACATCGTGGCACACCTCGGCAATGCAAAGCGTGAGCTACAGGAGCGCCAGGTGGCGATCTTCGCCAAGGCTCACCCGGATTACGGCCGCCGAGTCGCCGAAGGTCTTGGCATTGCAGTACCGAAATCGACGATGGCTGACTAATTCAAGATCAAATCAGAAAATAAAGGGGCCAGCGAGTTTCGCTGGCCCCTTTTTGATTTACCACTCGAGGGTCGGCTTTGCGCGGTTACTTCGTTCCACAGATCAGGTTGTGCACAGGCGTGATGTCCATGCCTTTCACGTCCTTGAACCCATGCCGCTCCAGCAGTTCCACAAAGGCGCTGGTGGGCATAAGCTGGGCATCGATCTGGGCTTCAAAGTACTGGATGCCACTGAGAACTCGTCCGGGAAGCGTACGCATAGTCTCGTGCGACGCCGGGAATGGGAAGTCTGAGATTATGAAGCAACCGCCGGGCTTGAGTGCCCGCAGAACGTTTACAGTGACCTTGTCGATGTCACGGCACTCGTGCATCGAGATGTTGATGACAGCAAGGTCGAATTCGTTCTCAGCAACGTAGTCCTCAAGCGGACTCGTTACGATTTGCACCCTGTCAGTAAGACCCGCGGTTTGCAGACGTTCATTCGCAACACCCACTGAATGGGCGTCGCCGTCGACACCGGTGATTTTGATGTTAGGGTACGCCTCTGCGAGCTTCACAAGTCCACGGCCCGCCCCAACTGCAAGCTCAAGGACTTTTGCCCCGCCCTGCAACTTCGCAGTCAGCCCCTCTACTTTGTCCAGTCCGCCAGGGATCAGTCGGTTGTAGAACGGCCGTCCGGTTCCACTCACGGCCTGGATGAATTCGGGGCTGGCATCATCCCACCAGATGCGCCTCCCGGACTTCAAGTTCTTCGAAAAGTTGTCGAATATCTCCGGGTGATTGAACACGATTGGAATGCCGCCGAGGTATGCCGGGAAGTCCTCGTTCAAAATCAGTTTGTCGAGGTGCGGAACCATCGCGTACCGGCCATCACTGTCAACTTCAAGCAGCTCGGCTGCGAATGCGCCTCTGGCCCAGACCCCCGCGTAAAACTCGTCCACACCTGCTGATGAGGCCAGTTCTGCCGGTGTCATCCCGCCGGGATTCTCTGCCAACGTGGCGAACAGGCCGTTTGCCAGGCCAATCTGGATAGTCTTCAATCCAACGTAGCCTGCAAAGTGTCCAAGCAGTTTTCCTGCCTGTTGCTGCACTTCTTGCTGCACGTTTGATGCACCGATAGTCATGTCATCTCCCTTTTCTCTAGCCATGCGAGGCGGAGTCGCACATTTTCATCGGGTACCAGCTTCGTCCACGCTGTTCGCAAATGAGGTTCAAAAAATGAACTTCACCCAGCCCGTATGACATACTGCGCCGACACTCCTGCCCACCTGACCGACTCAACTCTCGGCAGGATTGGATTGGTTATTCCCGGCAAGCCAAAACCTACAAGACGAAGCGGAGATACTGCGATGCGTCCTTATGGTGAGTTTTGTCCTGTTACGCGGGCGGCAGAATTATTCAGTGAACGCTGGACGCCGATGATTCTCCGGGAGTTGATGTGTGGCTCATCCCGGTTCAGCGAACTGCAGTCAGGGCTTCCCGGAATTCCTCGATCACTTCTCGCATCACGCCTGAAAACGCTGGCGGATGCAGAGGTCATAGTTCGACTGACAGGCGACTCGCCACGAAAAATTCGCTACGAACTGACACAGCGTGGGCGGGAACTTGGTGACGTGGTGATGGCACTGGGTATCTGGGGACAGAGGTGGTTCAACCGTGACATCAGCGAAGACCGCGTCGACACTCGATTGCTGGTGTGGAACATGCGCAGGCGCGTGCACATGGACAGGTTGCCCGACAGGCGCGTCGTGGTCCAATTCGACTTCACTGGAGCGGAGAACCAGTCCCTCT
>JAURLM010000074.1 GCA_030831265.1 Chloroflexota bacterium | reverse complement strand
TGTGGAAGGAGTGGTTCACCGACGAGATGGTGCGCCAGGCCCAGCAGGACCCCAGGTCTTGGATTTCCCTGTACCAGCAGGAGCCACGTCCGGCAGAGGGCGCCGAGTTCAAGAGGTCGTGGATCACCAGGTTCAACAACACCCCCGCCAAAACCAACCGGATCATCCTGGTCGACCCGGCCGGCGATCCTCAGACGGCCAAGGCCGGGACCAAGCGCAAGAAGAGCGACCGCACCGTGATGTGGGTGGTCGGATTGGCCGCCGACGGCAACGCATTCTTGATCGACGGCGTGATTGATCGCCTGAGCTTGACCGAGCGTGCGGACAAGCTGTTCGATCTTCACAAGAAGCACAAGCCAATGCAGGTTCGCTATGAGCGCTACGGCATGCAGGCCGACATCCCTCACATCAGGAACGAGATGGAGCGCAGGCAATACCGGTTTAAGATCACCGAGGTTGCTGGCGCGGTCGAGAAGAACGCCCGTATCCGTCGCCTGATCCCGTGGTTCGAGGGTGGCCGCATGTGGTTCCCTCAGCAGATGAACTACGTGGACGTCCAGGGGATGGAGAAGGACCTCATTCGAGAACTGATTGAGGTGGAGTACGCTACGTTCCCAGTCGGCCGATTTGATGACGGCCTAGATTGCCTAGCCCGAATTGATGAACCGAGCATGACCTTGCCGTGGCCGGACGAGGAAGAAGAGTGGGGCTCGGCAATCAATGTGATCGATCCATTCGCCGCCGTTGCTGACGAAGTCGCCGGCTATTGAAGGAAGAACTATGAGTCCCCAAGATTTTCCGCCAGAAACGGCCATGATGGTCGGCGATGAGATGATGACGAATGAGCAGTACGAGAGCATGCAAAAGCAGGAGGTCGAGCGCCTGCATGGCATGTTCACTAAGATGCGCGACCAGTGGGTGCAGCATCGCGCCACGTCAGACGTCGAGAAGCGGTGGCGTCGTGCAACCCAACTCTACTTTGGTGAGCACACTCAAAGCACCGGCGAGTTTGAGAACACGCTGCGCAACGGGCCGCCTGCCCGCAAAAGCCAGGACGGAAACCGATCTCGAGTGGTCATCAACATCGTCCGCCCGAAGGTAGACCAGGCCGTTGCTCGCATGTGCGAGATTCTTTTCCCGGTTGATGACCGCAACTGGGGCATCAAGCCTACGCCGCTTCCCGATCTTGTTGAGATGGTCAACAACAATTCGCCCACCGTCGATCCCATGACCGGTCAGCCAACCGGTCTCACCGCAAACCAGGAGGCGCAGCTTGTCATGCAGGCCGCCAAAGAGGCTGCGGAAGGGATGACACGATCGATTGACGACAGCTTGACTGAGTGCAAGTTCAATGGCGAGAGCCGCAAGGGCGTCGAGGACGGCGTGCGCTTGGGGTCGATGGTTTTGTACGGACCGTTTCCCGCTCGTCAAACCAGCAAGGTCTGGACGCCCAGGGCAGATGGCACGCAGATGTTGCAGATCAACGAGTCGATCGTGCCGGCATCCATGCGCCTGGACCCATGGGATGTCTTCTTCGATCCGTCCTGCGGCAATGATCATCAGCGAGGCCGCGGCTTCTTCTTCCGTCGCAATGTCACGCGCAAAGAGCTGCGCCAGCTCGTCGGCCTGCCCGGCTTTGACGCCGAGTGCATTCGCGAGGTTCTGCGCCAGCAACCCAACCGGGTGCGCGTGGCTGAGCAGCGGGTCATCCGGGACACGATCAAGGAAGACGCCTACGAGATGTGGACGTACCACGGCGAGATCGAGCCAGACGAGATGGAGCTTCTTTCGAGTCGCACCGGCGATCCGCTGACTGACGTCACCTTTGGCGTGCTGGTCATCGTCAACGACAAGATCATCGGGGCCATGCCTTCTTGGGTGGCGGACAACACGCTGCCGATCGACGTGTGGTGCTGGCGCAAGAGCGATGACAGTCCGTTCGGGTATGGCCTTGCTGACGAGCTTGAGCACCAGCAGCGCGTTGTCAACAGCGCCTGGCGCCAGGTCATGGACAACGGGCGCACCTCGTTGGGCGGCCAGATCGTCATGAAGAAGGGCATGGTCATTCCCCAGAATCAATCTTGGGAGATCACGCCCAACAAGATTTGGCTGGCCAAAGATGACCTGGCCGATGTTCGCCAGGCCTTCTCGGTGTTCGAGTTCAACTCGCACCTGCAAGAGCTGCTCGCTATCGCCCAGGCCGCCATGCAGTTTGCCGACGTCGAGTCGAGCATGCCGCAGATCATGGGCGGCGAGAAGGGCTCGGCTCCCGAGACGGTTGGCGGCATGGTCATGCTGTACAACAACGCGAACTCGGTGTTGCGCCAGCGGGTGAAGCTTTACGACGATGCAATCACCAGGCCCCATATCAGCCGCTACTACGACTGGAAGATGGCCAACGATCCGGACCCGGCCATCAAGGGTGACTTCGAGATCGACGCTCGCGGCTCGACGGCCCTGATTGAGCGCGACATCCAGAACCAGGCGCTGTTGAACCTGGCCAACATCACGAACAACCCGCGCTACATCCCGCACCTGAAGGAGCGCGAAGAGCTCAAGGCGATCCTCAAAGCATTCAAGGTCAACCCCGAGGAGATCATGAAGCCGGAGGACGTCGTGGCTCAGGAGCAAAAGGCGCAGGCGGAGCAGGGCGCCCCGCAGGACCCGCGCATCGCGGCCGCTCAGATGCAGCTCCAAGCGAAGCAGCTCGAGCTCGAGGACCGCGACAAGCAGCGCCAGTTCGAGGCTGGTCGCAACGCAGAAGAGCTTGGTATCCGACGCGAGGGCTTGCAGTACAACGCGCAGCGCGAGCAGGCCGAGTACGAGATTGCAATGACCGACAGCTCTCTCAAGCGAGACGTGGCCCTCACCAAACTTGGGCAGGACGCTCAGCTCACCCGAGAGCAGATCGCGGCCAAGGAAAGGTTGAGCATGCTGCAGATCGACAACGATCGCCAGATGTTCAACGCCGAGGCGGCCATCAAGGTCCGCCAGGGATCGGGCATCTAAGGTATCGCAATGGCCATCCTTGACGTCACCGAATACAACGAGCTGACTCAGGCCGGACGGGGGCATCTCGTCATGGCCGGCCAGGAGCCATGCACACTCAATCAACAAGTGGCGGTGGGCGCTTCGTCCGCTCAGTCTTCGGCGTTTGCCGACACCACCCGTTTCATTCGAATCCACTCTGACGTCGCATGCCGCGTGGCGATCGGAGCCAACCCAACAGCGTCGACAGCTTCCATGAGAATGGGGGCTGGAGGCACTGAGTATCTCGGCGTACTGCCGGGTCTGAAAATCGCGGTAATCGCAACCACCTAATGGAGTTCTTCATGAACATCAACATCACCCCCTCCGCCGTGGCCGTCGACACTGCCGCGAACCTTCTGGCATTCCTCGAGCTGGCCAAAGACCCCAGCAAGCTCAAGGCGGTTGTCGATCAGATCAAAGAGGCGCAAGTTGCGGCCTCCGCAGAAGTTGAGAAGGCTATTGCAATCAAGGCCGAAGCCGACAAGGTGGCCGAAGAGGCCGATAAGAAGGCTGCGCAAGCCAACAATGATCTGATGTCTGCCCGCTCTGAATCCGCTCGTGCTGCCAGCGCTGTTGCCGAAGCCGATGCGGTGCGCGCCTCTGCGCGCGAGGACCGCAACAAGTTCGACGATTGGATGGCCGTGCAGCGCGAGGCGCTGGCCGGCGACCAGGCGAAAGTTGCTTCTGACGCCGCCAGCCTCAAGAGCCGGGCCGACGAGCTGTCTCGCCAGGCCGCAGACCTGGTTGCACGAGAGCAGTCCATCGCCGATGCAATGGCGTCCGCCGAAGACCTGCGCGCCGAGTACGAGCAGAAGATGGCCGACCTCAAGGCCATGGTGGGATAATACAACACTAGGAGGTCTCAGCAATGGCTAGTGTTTTCCCCGGCGCGCTGGACAACATCGCCGCCAACAAGTCGGATGCGACGGCGACGGCGAGTGATCACGCGCCGCATCACAACGCCCTAGCCGAAGCTGTCAATGCGATCGAGTCCTCCCTTGGCGTCAACCTCGCCAACGTCCAGGCTCCGCTGGTGTCGGGCACGACTATCAAGACTGTCAACGGCTCGAGCATCCTTGGCTCCGGCAACCTGCCGGTCGGCACGGTCACCAGCGTCAACCTGACGGTTCCTACGGGCCTGGCGGCTTCTGGCGGACCGGTCACTTCATCGGGCACGATTGCAGTTGCTTTTCAGACTGGCTACTCGATCCCAGCGGATGCGATACAGGCCAACTGGAACACCGCCTACGGGTGGGGCAACCATGCGTCTGCCGGCTATCTGCTGGCCAGCGTGGCGGCGTCGACTTACCAGACCATCTCTGGGATGTCGTCGTACCTCACGACATCGGCCGCCGCCTCCGGTTACCAGCCGCTCGATGGGGACCTTACCTCGATAGCTGCGCTTGCCGGCACATCCGGTTTGCTTAAGAAGACGGCTGCCAATACTTGGTCGCTAGATACCACTGCTTACGTCGACCAAACCGGAGCGCGGTCGGCTATCAGTGCATCGGGCTCTCTGTCTTACAACAGCGCCACCGGCGTGTTCAGCTACACACAGCCAACGAACGTATCCGCTTTCACAAACGATGCCGGTTATCTGACGACCATCACTGGCACACAAGTCACAACTGCGCTGGGGTACACGCCGTACAACTCGAGCAACCCAAGTGGCTACACCAGCAACACGGGTACGGTGACTAGCGTTGGCGGTACGGGTACGGTCAACGGCATCAGTCTGTCGGGTACGGTAACGGCCTCTGGAAGCCTGACATTGGGCGGCACGCTTTCCGGCGTGAGCCTGACGAGTCAGGTCACGGGCACCTTGCCGATTGCCAACGGCGGAACCGGACAGACGACTCAGACCGCCGCGTTTGATGCGTTGGCACCGACGACAACAAAGGGCGATTTAGTCGCTCATGACGGCACCGACAATGTGCGTCTTGCTGTCGGCACCAATGGGTATGTCCTGACTGCTGATTCGACTGCCGCTACGGGTGTTGCCTGGGCGGCGTCAAGCGGTACGGTCACCAGCGTCAACGGCCAGACCGGCGTGGTTGTTTTGAGTGCTACGGATGTGGGGGCGCTGCCGATTACTGGTGGCACCGTTACCGGTCCGACGGTAGTGAGCATGTCTTCGAGCAGCGCGGCACTGCGGGTAACGCAGACCGGCCTTGGCAACGCGCTACTTGTTGAAGATTCTACGAACCCAGACGCTACGCCGTTTGTGATCACGAATACTGGTCGCGTGGGCATTGGGACAACTTCTCCGATTACTAAATTTGAGGTTAACGGAGAGGTTTTAATTTCTTCTTATCTAGAAGTTGGCGCTCAACTATTTGTTGACGGTGGGAATGCCACACTTTACTCAGACATAAGCACCGGCGGCAGCGACTTCATTATTGAATCAAATCAAAATTTCTCTCTTGCGGCTGGCACGATTGTCGCCCTCAAAATAGACTACCTGACTCAAAATATCGGGATTGGCATCGCGCCCAACACCTCTAAGCTGGCGGTTGCTGGTGTGATTGAAAGCACGACCGGTGGTGTGAAGTTTCCCGACGGCACAACGCAAACGACAGCCGCAACGGGTGGCGGTGGTACCATGCCCAAAGCCCTGCTCGATACTTGGATGATTGGAGCCTTCTAAATGCCCGCAAACACCGCACCTATTTTTCCCTTAGTTGCTGAAACTAGTTGGGTCAGCGGCCCAGCAGCTAACGCGGCAACACCGGGCGTAACGGCCAACACGACATTTGACCTGACCAGCGGCACGATCTACGGACCGATCATTACTGGTGGCACCAATGGTACGCGAGTGGACTTTATCAAGTCACGGGCGCTGGGCACCAACGTCGCCACCGTGGTCCGCATCTGGATTAACAACGGCAGCGCGACGACTACGGCAGCGAATAATGCGCTGTACATAGAGAGAACCATTTCTGCAACGACGGTATCTCAGACCGCTGAACAGCCGGACATTATGATTCCCCTGAGCATTTCGATCCCGTCCGGGTATCGCATCTATGCGACTTTTGGCACGGCGGTAGCGGCAGGTTTCCACCTGACGGCGGTGGGCGGGGATTACTAATGTTCAACGGCTTTCCCGTCACAAACACGCCTGCGGTGCAGGTGTGGGACTTTGTTCGGGGCGCGTCCACGGCGGCAACCCGCAGCGTTTTTCTGACGGATGACTGTGCGCCTATTCAGTTTTTCAAAACTGGCGTTCCATCAGAAATCAACCTATACCTGCCGCCCTCTTACCCGGAGGGCAAGGTACTTACGATCATTAATTCGCCGTACCTGACAACGGCGGTTTCAATTGTAATTTACGCTTCCGACGCTCGGAATACTTCAACTGGTGTATCAGGCACCGGCGACAACATCTATAGAAATAGACCCGGGCATACACTACAGTTTTTCTATACAAAAGCAACGCTTGACCAAGCAACTGGTGCAGCTTTTGTTACTGGGTGGAATTGCATCAGCCAAGGGTCTGCAAACTCGTCAGCACCAAACAGTTTCGCTACCGCAGGCGGCACAACTTTAGCCACCAATGCGTTTGCGGCTGGTGGGTCGGCTGTGGCATCTGCGTTGCAGTCGTCGGTAGTTGGCGGGCAACT
This sequence comes from Chloroflexota bacterium, assembly GCA_030831265.1. Lineage (GTDB taxonomy): Bacteria > Chloroflexota > Dehalococcoidia > Lucifugimonadales > Lucifugimonadaceae > JAJCYX01. Next base: position 9,997 of record JAURLM010000074.1, on the reverse strand, counting down.
TAATACTGCAAGTGGGACAGCCTCTATTGTTTTGGGGGGTACTAGCAATACAGCATCCGGGCAAAATGCATCTGTTGTTGGCGGAAACAACAACACGGCAAACGCACTTTCTTCTGGTATTTTGGGGTGTAGTGCGTCCGTTGCTAGTGGGACGGGGTCAGCAATTATTGGATCATCAAGCTCATCAACATCCAATTCTAATAGCGTTGTTCTTGCGTCTGACGGCGCAACATCAAATGGTGGAAAATCAGCGGCAATTGGCGGGGCATTTTCAACTACTCGCTCTAGAGCTAATAGCGTCACATTTGGAAGTTTTTTTATTCCGATTGGTTATACAGCCGGTTGCAATCAATTAGCGCTTATGGGGGCGGCTAGAGAAACAGTAGATGCAACTATAACAACGCTTACAAATGATAATAATGGCGCAGCAACAACTAATCAGCTAGTCCTACCCAACAACAGCGCGTACTATGTAAGTGGCTCATGCATCGCCACCGTAACTGGAGGCGGCAACACCAAGGCTTGGTCGTTTGAGGCAGCTATTAAACGCGGAGCCAACGCAGCATCAACGGCTATCGTCGGCGCAGTCATCAAAAACATCGTTGCGGCTGACGCTGGCGCGGCAACTTGGGACATTACGCTTTCTGCCGACACAACCAACGGGGCGTTCCGTGTTCAAGTAACGGGCCAAGCAGCCACCACAATCCGTTGGGTGTGCAAACTTGAATCAACCGAGGTGACCTACTAATGGCTATTCAATTCAACAACACCGGCACGGGGACGGTCACGCTTGCATCGCCGTCTAGCGGCACCGTAGCGCTCACGCTGCCTTCTGCCGATGGCACCAATGGTCAGGTCATTCAGACCAACGGTAGCGGGGTGCTGTCTTTTGCAACACCAGCCGGTGGCTCTGTGACCATCAGCGATGTGATCGCCTTTAGCGTAGCCCTTGGAGGATCGTAATGCCCAATACTTTTAACAGCGCCCAAGCGCAGCTTTCCACCACCAGCGTCACCGATGTTTATCAAGCACCGACTACGGCAGGCAACCAAGCGGTCGTTCTGTCGGTCATGTGCGCCAACGTCAACGGCACGGCCTCGGCTGACATTACCATCCTCAAGACTGACAGTTCCAACACGCTTCAGTCCTACATCGCTTTCACCACGCCGGTGCCAGCGGATACCACGCTTGAAGCTGTAGCGAACCGGATCGTTTTGAAGGCTGGTGAGAAGCTCAGAGCGCAGGCCAGCGCGTCCAACTACATCCATGTGACCATCTCGTCGCTGGAGATTACATGAGCAAGTATCACGCCGTAAGCAGCGGGATGGTGACCCGCCAAGCTCTACCGTCTATCACGCGGCAGCGCGGCACGACTACTGGCAGCGCCAACTTGATGCTCTACGGCGCGGGTAAGACCACGGTATCGAACAACACGACATTCATTGACAGCAGCGCCAATGCGTTCACGGTGACGAGGAACGGCGACACGGTGCAGTCGGGGTTTAACCCGTTCAGTCAGGCAAGCTCAGGGTCGGGGTACTTTGATGGGACGGGGGATTATTTGTCGCTTGCAAATAATGCTGCCTTTGATTTTGGCACCGGTAATTTTACGATTGAATTATGGGTCAATTTCAATTCAATTAACTATGTGAACGGTAGCGGGGGAAGAGGGGCAACAGTTATTGGCAACACTTCAGGCTTTTCTGGAAACGGCTGGAACTTGGGCTTGAGTGGAAACTCAAGCGGAGTTCCAGATGGTATTGCTTTTAATAGCCGACAAGGTTCATCTCAAGTAACTGTAAGCGCCAGCGTAACAATGGCAAACAGTACTTGGTATCATATAGCGGTTGTTCGGTCTGGAACTCTTACTTCTATCTATCTCAACGGAGTATCCGTTGGTAGCGGCACACTGTCAAATCAAACAGTAAGCTCTGTTGCTGCTTTGTGGGTGGGCGGTCAAGACATAACCAACTATCAACATTGGTGCAACGGCTACATCTCCAACGCCCGTGTTGTCAAAGGCACCGCCGTCTACACCAGCAACTTCACGCCGCCCACCTCACCGCTGACGGCCATCTCTGGCACCTCGCTGCTGCTGCTGATGGATAACTACAGCATCGTCAATAGCACATCTACAAACCTGCCCGTCACCATCAATACCGGGGCCAGCATCTCTACAGCTCAGTTTCCTACGGGCATGAGTTCGTCAATGCTGTTTAACGGAACCACTGGCTATGTTGATATACCCAACGGGGGCATATTTCAATTCGGAACCGGCGATTTTACTATTGAATGGTGGCAATACCAAACTGGGTCTAACCCATACCCTAGAGTATTTTCAATTGGCACCTATCCAACCGCATTTGGTGTAAGCGTTGAATTTGGCTCCATATATTATTGGACAAATACTGCATCGGCGGCAATAAGAAGCACGGCCGGGGTTGCTAATACTTGGGTGCATATCGCTGTTTCCAGATCAAGCAGCGTCACTAGAATCTTCTTAAATGGCGTTCAGTTGGGCGCAAACATATCTGACACAGCCAATATCAGTAACTCCGCAACTGCTTTGAGAATCGCCGCAGAAACCACTCCAGCTGCTAACACATATTTTACTGGCTACATTTCAAATTTTCGCAGCATCAAAGGTTCTGGTCTTTACACGGCCAACTTCACGCCAGCATCGTTGCCTATGCCCACAACCGTCACCGTCCCCAACTTCGTCACCAACAACATCTACGGGTTGAACCAGATACCATGAGCTACATCCATACAAGCGGTGACACAAGCGAAACGCGGCCTACGCGGGTGCGCCTGCCCGATAGCACGACCCGGACGATGGAAGCGGTCACCGATGAAATCTTGGCTGAATCTGGCTGGTCGTGGCAGGAGCCGGTGGTGGAGCCGGTGGTAACACAAGCGGCGACTAGCGGTACAGTAACGATTGAGGAATAACATGGCTCTCAAGCTCTCCATCCCCACCAGCAGCGTCGGCATCCCGTTCACCGAGGCATACGCCCGCATCACCAACATCTTTGGCAACAAAGATCAGGTGCAGTATCAGGTGGCCGTGTACGCCACGGCGGATGCTCGGCAGGCCAACGCGCAAGATGTGGCGCAACACGCTTTCTATTGCCCCACGCCGCAGGGTAACCTGATGGATGGCCTGTATGCTGACCTCAAGATGCAACCGGGGTTTGAGGGCGCCGTAGACTGCTGAGGCCGCCGTGCCTACGCCGACCACGCCCTCTTACGGATCCGGCATTTACGGCTCTGGCACGTATGGTTCGCTGGAGGAGCCTACTTACGGAATCTTCCAGTACGGGACCGGCACGTACGGCAACCTGACGCCTGGCGGCCCCGTGCCGCCCCCGCCGACCATCCAAGCGCAGCCCCCGCTTTTCATCGCCAACATGGGCCGGATGATGGGCCGATAGCCTATTGCGGCCGCCACAATCATGCTGTACTATTCGGGCCGGGGCAGTGTCTCTTCCAGTTGCCGCCCCCATCTCCGAGGTTTCTTCTTTTGAAAGGGCTCCCAAATCGGGAGCCCTTTCTTTTTGCCAAAACGAATGCGCCCAGAGGACTTCCGATCTTCAACGTGGAAGCGGCTTTCGCAGCACATCCAGGATCGTGTGGATGAGCTTCGAAAGCTGAACGACAACCCGTCGTACGGTCCAGAGCAAACGGCCCTGATTCGAGGTGGGATCAGTGAGCTGTCAAAAATTCTCAGCCTTGCCGATGAGGCCAGCCTGAGTCCAGCGGTCGACCCTGATGAGCTTGCTCAAAGCGTCGGCGATTCCGGTCAGTGATGACCAAAAGTGAGACGACCACCAACATGAACGTACAGGATCAAGTCAACCCTCAAGACGAAGCACAAAAGATTTGGGACCAGATCGAAGCCGAAGAGAACGGACGCGCGCAGCCGCCTCTAGGTGACGATCAGGACCCGCCAGCAGAACTGTCTGCCCCGGCCGAATCCACCGCGCCCGCATCCGCTGAACAAGCCGATGCAACACAGCCTGGTGATGTTGCGGTCCCGACGGGCGATCAGAACCTGATGGACAAGATCGCAGGACTCGAGTCAATGCTGACTCAGGTCACGCAACGATTGAGAAATGCCGAGGGCCACATTGGTGGCTTGGGAAGTCAACTGAAGCAACAGCAACAGGTGGCAGCCCAGGTCGCATCCAAAGGCGGGGAAGCGCCCAGCGCCGGAGAAATCCGAGCAGCGCAGACCAATGCCAAGGCGATGGAGTCCCTGAAGCGTGACTATCCCGAGTTCGCGGAGGCGATGGAAGCCGCTCTCACCGAGCAGATGCAAGCGCTGAAGGCGTCAATGCCCCAGCAACAGCAGCAGCCCGGCGTGAGTCAGGACGAAATCTACCGCTTGCGAAGCGAGATGGCCGTCGAGGTCCGGCACCCTGGTTGGCAGGATCGTGTACGAACGCCAGAATTCATTGGCTGGTTTCAACGCCAGCCTCGCGAAGTGCAATTGCTTGCGGCGAGCGAAAGCCCGCAGGACGCGGTCCGACTACTGGACCTGCATGGCGACTCGATGAAGTCTGGAGCTACGCAAAGAACGCAGCGACTGTCTGCTGCGGCGGCTATTCCTTCTGGCCGGTCTGGCGCCAACGTGCGTCAGAAGTCGGTCGAGGACATGTCTCCGCAGGAGTACTGGCGCTACCTTGATGAACTTGATCGAAACAAAGGTAATTGATCATGCAAACGTATTCCCTTGTTCCTTCCCGGAACCTCATCATGGCCGAGCGCGAAATGCTCAAGCACGCCATGCCCATCAAAGTCCTGAGCACCTTCGGCTCGCAAAAGCAGATCCCGCAGAACAAGACCGACACCGTCGTGTTCCGCCGCGCTCTGCCGATCGACGCCGGCTCCAACGGCGCTCCCAGCATCACCGCCAGCAACTACCTGCTGCAAGAAGGCGTCACCCCCGGTGCCCGCACGATTGCTTACCAGGACGTGCAGGTCACCCTGCAGCAGTACGGCGTGCTGATGAAGCTGTCGAGCAAAGCTGAAGCCATGTACGAGGATGACATCCCCGGCGACATGGTCAAGCTGGTCGGCGAGCACATGGCCTCGATCGAAGAGCTGATCTCCTACGGCGTCGTCCGCGGCGGCACCAACGTGGTGTATGCCAACGGTTCCGCTCGTGCCAGCGTCAACACCGCGATCACCTTGAACAAACTGCGCCAGTCTGCTCGTCAGCTCGAAAGCGCTCATGCTCAACTGGTGACCGAGAAGCTTGCCGCTTCCGTCAACTACGGCACGTCCGCTATTGAGCCTGGCTACCTGGTGTTCATTCACACCGACATGGAAGCCGACTTCCGTAACCTGACGAACTTCGTTCCCGTTGCTCGTTACGGTTCGCAGAAGCCGGTGCATGAGCGCGAGGTTGGTACTGTTGAGCGTTTCCGCATCATCACCAGCCCGTACTTCAAGCCCTTCCTGTCCGCGGGTGGCACGATCACCGCTGGCACCTTCCTGTCCAACGGTGGCACCTCGGGCACCACGGCTGACGTCTACCCCGTCATGGTGGTTGCTCAGGAGGCCTGGGGCCAGATTGCTCTGAAGGGCATGGGCGCGATTCAGCCGATCTATCTGCCCGCAAAGCAGATCACCCACGCCAACCCGATGGGCCAATTCGGCTACGTCGGCGCCAACTTCTTCAAGAACGCTGTGCGCCTGAACGAAAACTGGATGGTGCGCATCGAGTGCGCTTGCTCCGCCCTGTGATGATTGGGGGCTTCGGCCCCCATCTCTCGCAACTTTCTTTCAAGGAATCTGACCATGTCTGACAACCTCTCCCTCTCTCAAGGCGCCTCGATGGCGTTTTCGTCTGGCGCTTGGGCTGAAGGCACCAACGCCAACACCATCAAGTCCACGGCCACCATCACCTATACGGTTGATGGCCGCTTCTACAGCAAGAGCGCGACCGACAACATCGCGATCAGCTATAGCGGCGCGACCGTGTACCAGGCTGCGGCCGGTGGCATCCAAGCCGTCAACGGTGGTTTCACCGGTGGCGTCAACGGCTCTACCCGCTTGTACCTGATCTGCCTGGACTCTGGCGGCAACGTCAGCATCGTTCCTGGCGCCATCGTGGACAGCTCTGAGCTGGCTGCTGGTCGGGTTGCGCTCGCGTATCCCGACACGCCAAACCTCCTCTGCGCTACGGCCGCCCTGCGGATCGCCCTGACCGCTGGCACTCCCTTCACCCCCGGCTCGGTCGACCTGTCGGCCTCCGGTGTGACGGCGACCTTCTACAACCTGTCCACTGCACCCGCCAACCCGCTGACTGCCTAAGTCGGCCCAATAGGAGGGGGCTGCCTTTCGGTGGCCCCCTTCGCCTGATTAACCAACCGGAGACCGGAACATGACTGACAAGATCAACAGCTACGAACGCAAACGCGGTATCTCGTCCGACGACGTGGAGATCGTCAACAAGGTGCAGCCCGCCGCAGAGGTGAGCAAGGGCGCCCACGAAATTGACACTGATCGCGTGATCAGCACTGCCGCCCTGGACGAGGAGGCATTTATGCGTGACGAGCTCGAGGTCATCCTCATGGAGCCGAGCAACGAGAACGATGCTCAGTTCTGCGAGGTCAATGTCAATGGCGACTATCGCCTCCTGATGCGCAATGGCGAGCCCCAAAAGCTCCGCCGCTATCACGTCGCCGTGCTGGCCCAGGCCAAGCAGTCGCGCGTGCGCCAGAAGAAGATCGTCAACCAGGACGGCAGCATGGGCTTCCAAGAAGACAATGTGCTGTCTTTGACGTATCCTTTCCAAATCTCTCACGACCCCAACCCCAAGCATGGCGCGCCCTGGCTGCGCAAGATGTTGGCTAACCCTGTCTGAGATATGAACTACCTCCAGCTCGTTCAACGATTGCGCTCCGAGGTCGGCGGGTCCGGCACGGGGCCGTCTACGGTGACGAACCAAGTCGGCACGGCGCAACGATTGGCGAACTGGACGGCTACTGCGTGGCTTGAAATCCAGGGCCTTCACAACACTTGGAATTGGATGCGGCAGCCCTTCTCTTGGGAAACGATTGCCAGCACCGGCGACTACTTGCCTAGCGCCATCACCAACACCCTCACGGGAGACGTGATGACCGACATGCGGTATTGGTACAAAGACACATTCCGATGCCAGAAGAAAAGCATTGGCGTGCAAGACGAGCAATGGCTTGTTGAGTGGGAGTACCTGGTTTTCCGCAACACCTATCGGTTCAACGTTCAGGTCGATGGCAGGCCGGTTGTTTTTGCTGAGAACCCCCAAGGCAAGGCCATCATGCTTGGCCAGATTCCGAACGACGTGTACATCATCAGCGGTCAATACCAGACCAAGGCGTGGCCCCTGGTCAATGACGCTGATGAGCCGGACATGCCGGAGAATTACCACATGCTCATCGTCTACAAGGCGATGCAGTACTACGGCTTCTATGAGGCCGCCCCTGAAGTAATTCAACGAGGACAGCTACAGTACCAGGCGCTGCTCACTCAGCTCGAGCACGAGCAGCTCCAAGAGGTCTACCTGGGTAATCCTCTGGCTTGATCAAGCAATGGCCACCTTCAACCTGCCGCAAGTCAAGTACGACCTCATTCGGTTGAGCGGCGGGCTTGACCTTGTCACGCCTACCCTATCGCTCAAGCCTGGCGTAGTTCGAGATTCCCTGAATTTTGAATCCTCCATCACCGGCGGCTACAGCAGAATTTCTGGGTACGAGCGATACGATGGCAGGACCAGTCCATCTAGCGCCAGCTATTCAGAGCTGACGATCAATATCTCGGCGACCATCTCTGTTGGCAATACGATCGTTGGCGCCACGTCCGGCGCAACTGGAGTTGTCATCGACGTCACCGGGTCCGTCGTTTCGATTACGAAGCAGACTGGCAATTTCCAGGTCGGAGAAAACGTCCGTGTTTCTGGCGTTGTGAAAGGATCTGTCACCGCTCTCAGTGGCTCTGCCACAACAGTTCAGAGGTCCGCCCTTCTCACCTCCAAAGCTGCTGACGTTTATCGTTCGGATATAGGCGCAGTGCCTGGCAGCGGATCAATACGAGGCGTTGCTTACTTCAACAACACCCTGTTTGCCTGGCGCGACAACTCAGCCGGCACGGCAATGCTTTTGTACAGGGCTACGTCTTCCGGGTGGACGGCCGTCGACCTTGGTAAGCAGTTATCTTTTAGCAGTGGTTCCAGAGAGATTTTGGAAGGGATGACCATTGTGGGCCACACAAGTGGTGCCACTGGCCTTGTCTCCAGGGTGGTCCTTGAGTCTGGCGCATGGTCTTCTGGAACTGCGGCTGGCCGGCTAATCTTCAGCTCTACCACCGGGACCTTTGCCACCACTGATGATCTGCGCATTGGCATTCTGAAGTATGCAGAAGCTGACTCTACGCAGACCAACATCACGTTGCTTCCTGGTGGAAAAATTGATTTTGACATTGGGACATTTGGCGCTTCTTCCGCCACAAGAATTTATGGCTGCGACGGAGTCAATCGGGCCTTCGAGTTCGATGGAACTGTTTACGTCCCAATCCACACTGGAATGGCCGTCGATGTTCCCAATCACATTGCGGTTCACAAGCAGCATTTGTTCTTGAGCTACGACAGCTCGCTTCAGTTTTCAGCAATTGGTGATCCATACGTCTGGGACCCGGTGGTGGGCGCGGGCGAGATTGCGATGCCGGAAAGAATCACGCTGTTTGTTATTCAGCCAGGCGACCAATCATCTGGCGCCATGGCGGTGTACAGCGACAGCAACACCTCAATTCTTTACGGGTCGAGCGAGGCCGATTTCCGGTTGGTGACCTACAACGTAGGAACTGGCGCGAAAGAGTTCAGCGGCAAGAACATCAGTCAGACATACACCTTCGACAACCGCGGCGTCATCAGTCTGCAGACGTCTTTGAACTTCGGCAACTTTGATTCTGCTGCGCTGACTCTCAACATCAGGCCGTTTACTCAGCAGAGACGAAACCTGGTTACGACAAGCGGTGTGAGCCGCGAGAAGGGGCAGTACAGGGTTTTCTTCAGCGATGGGTACGGCCTATACCTGACGTTCATCAACGGCCAATATGTCGGCGCCATGCCTGTTCAGTTCCCCAACCCTGTTTCTTGCATGTGCGAGGGCAGGCTGCCAGACGGTTCTGAGACATCTTTCTTTGGATCAACAAACGGATATGTCTACGGCCTTGACACCGGGACTTCGTTTGATGGCCAGGACATAACGGCCAACATGACGCTGGTCTTTAATTCCATCGGCAGTCCTCGCATATTGAAGAAGTACCGGCGAGGCTCTCTTGAAATCACCGGCAACGGATACGCGGCTTTCGATTTTTCGTATGAGCTTGGGTATGGGTCCACAGAGTACATGCAGCCAGGATCGACAAGCTATGAAACTAGCTTGCAGGCAAGCTTCTGGGACTCAGTCTCCTGGGACTCTTTTGTTTGGGATGGCCGCACGCTGGCGCCGTCCGAAGTTGAGCTCGAGGGCTCGGCGGAAAATATTGCGATCCGACTGGTTTCTTCTGCCAACTACTATCAGCCATTCACAATCAACTCCGCCATCGTGCATTTCTCCACGCGAAGGGGCTTGAGGTAAAGCATGTCTAACTCGTACTACAACGCAAGCGGATTCCCGTCCACCGGGTCGCCCGCAACGTCCGCTTCTATGCGGGCAGAGCTCGCCCTGGTTGCCGCCGGATTTGATAAGCTGCCGACGCTCAGCGGAAACCAGGACAAGCTGATTGCAGTCAACTCTTCCGGCACCGGATTGACGGTCATCACCACGCTGCCGGCCATGTCGATTCCTGATGATCACATCACATTTCAGGACAACGGGGACGCGACCAGGCAGTTCCGCTTTGAGGCCTCTGGCATCACTCCTGGAACTGTTCGCGTCCTGTCGGTCCCCGATGCAACGACCACCTTGGTCGGCATTGATGTCACGCAAACGCTGACCAACAAGACAGT
>JAURLM010000073.1 GCA_030831265.1 Chloroflexota bacterium | reverse complement strand
CAGGCTTGCGTAGAAACTTTTCGCAGCATCCTGGTCAGTGGTCGCAAGGTCCACCCATGACGGCGTGCCCTGTTTGTATCCTGTGCGAACTCCCATCGTGACATCCTCCTGGGGCATTCCCGTGTTCGCCATATCGTCCAGTAACACCGTGTTTGATGTCGCAGGATTCAGGCAGGCGCGATTCTAGTCCACGCAGGTATCAAACCTCGTAAATGTGTCACAGCGGAAGGGATTCTCGTCTAGTAGCGTCGTGCCGGGTAGGCCAGGTGCCCGGTGAGTCCTGTTCCGGTTACCTTGTAGACGAACCCGGTGGCGAACGTCACGTAGAGATCGCCGAGCGAACCTCCGCCGAAGGTGCAGTTTGTTGGCGATTCAGCGGGAGTTCGGTGCGTTGATCTCACCAACCCTGACGGCTCGAACACGTAGATCATCGAGCCCGGCCCTGAATCTGGGCTTCCGGCAGTCGCGACGATTAGACCGTCCGTGGTTAGCGTCATGCCGTCGATGCCGCGATTCTCTCCGAAGCTGAATAGCTGGCTGGGAGCACCAAGCGTGCCATTCTCCAGAATCGGGTACGCCTTCAACTGTCGCTTTACGCCGGATGCGTGCGGCGAGTCTGCTACGTAGAGCGTCTTCTCATCACGAGAGAGCAGTACGCCGTTTGGTCGAGCCGTATCGAAGGTGACGAGGGTAACGCTCCACGCACCACCGAAACTGTGCTCTGCCATGTAGACCGATTCGTGCGGCAGGTTGTTCGGTTCACGAGTGTAATTCGGGTCGGAGAAGTAGACGCGGCCGTTTGATGTGACAGCGAGGTCGTTCGGCCAGTTGAGCGTCTTACCTCCGAATGCGCTGGCTATCACCTGCGGATCGGCGTTCGGGTCTTCCTTGTTCAACTTCGTAACGCGGTGAGCGTCGCCTTCGCAAACCCAGAGTTCGCCCGTTCGGTCGAACACCATACCGTTCGCCGCTCCGGTGTTGCTGCGCCAGACTGATGACTCGCCGGTCTTCGGGTCCCACCGGTACGTGGTGTTGGCTGCACATTCGTTGTAGAGCAGGGCGGAACCGTCCCATATGGGGCCTTCGGTGAGGTTCGCGTGGCTCGCTATCTGCTCCCATTTCCAGTTGTCTGTCACGTTGGTTTCCTTCGATATGCCGTGTTTATTGATGTTGTGGAGACTCAGTTCGGGTAGAGCAGGTAGCCCTTGAGGCCGGTGTCTTTTACGAGCAGTGTGTGGCCTTCAATGCTGCTGATGTAGAGGTCTGACAGGTCTGGCCCTCCAAACGTGCAGTTGGTTGGCCGTTTGGCGGGAGTCTTGTGTTGCTCAACAATGCGGCCATCCGGCTCGAATACGGTGATATTGTCACCGGGGCCGGAAAGTTCCCAGCCGGTACAGGCGACGATCAGACCATCGTCTGTCAGAGTCATGCCGTCTATGCCGCGGTGCCTGCCGAAGTCGTGCAGCACCTGCTTGTCACCGAGTGAGCCGTCCTTGTTCACCGGGTAGGCCAGCAATGCTCGCTGCTCGCCGGTGCGATAGTCGCTCTGTGCCACGTAAAGCGTCTTGTAGTCCTTCGAGAACAGCACCCCGTTCGGCATCGTCGCATCGAAAGTCCGTCGCACGCAGGCGTACGTGCCATCTTCCTGCGGTTCGGCTGAAAGCACAGCGGAATACTCAATGCCCACATTCGGGTTGATGTCGGCGGCTCGGTCAGAAAAGTAGATGCTGCCGGAAGGCGTGATTGCGAGGTCGTTGGGGCCGTTGATACGAGCACCATCAACACTGTCCACGATGGTCGTCATGCGGTTGGAGTCGAACCGGACTATCTTGCGGCCATCGCCGGAGCAGCCGTAGAGATTGCCCTTGCTGTCGAAGTTAAGGCCGTTTGTGCCTTCCGTGTTCTCTCGCCACACGGTCAGTAGCCCGGAGTTCACGTCAAGCCGCATGATCCGGCTCATCGCAATGTTGCTGAACAGCATTGCCTCGCCATCCCAGCAGTTGCCCTCAGTTATGTGCCCGAGCACCGGTGCGGCGTTTTCGAATTTCCAGGACATGTATGCCTCCTGATAAGTAATTTGACGTTATGGAATGATGTCCGTTGAGTTCATCTGAGTCATTAAGGGCTACTTTGTATAACGTCAAACGCCCATCTTTGTTGCGAACTCGTCATACGTTTCTGCGGCCACGTCGATACTGTCATCAGCAACCAGGTCAGGCTTGCGGCTGCCGCTGCCATACTCGGTTGGCCGGGCAACGAAACCGGTGCGAAGACCGAGTTTCGCTGCTGCGTGAAGGTCATGTAGATGTGCCGCGCACATCATCACTTCACCGGGTTCAAGCCCAAGCAAAGTGGCTGCGCTCAGGTACACCTTCGGGTCCGGCTTGTAGCTCTGCGCAAGTTCACCTGCCAAAACGACATCCCATGGCAGCCCGCCGTATTTCGCCATATTCACCAGCAACCCGACGTTCCCGTTGGAGAGCGTTCCGATGATGTACCTGGACTTCAGACGGGTCAGCCCCGCTACTGAGTCAGGCCACGGGTCCAGCCTGTGCCACGCTTTGTTCAGGTGTTCCGTTTCATCTTCTGAAAGCCCGGTCATTCCATATTCCGACAGCAGGATATCGAGTCTCTCCCGGTGCATAGTGTCAGCTGTCATCCAGCCCCGTTTGCCATCACGAAAACTCTGCATGCCATCGTGGTAACCGCCGCGCCAGCGATCAGCAAACGCTTCCCAGTCGCCATCGACTCCGAGTTGCTTCCCAACTGCGCTTATCTCGCGGATGATTGAACTGCGCCAGTCAACGACAGTGCCGAACACGTCGAACACGAGTGCTTTTACCTGCGATATGTCAGAGCTCATGAGTAATCCTGTTAGGTTGCTTTTTTGCCCGGGGCCTGTGGGGCGGTATTCTAGTCGTTCTTACGCCAAACATGCGACGCACCATAATCGGAAACCGAATGTCTATCACGTCACAACTAAAAACCGAACACGCCGAACTGTGGCGCATGGCAGTTGAGCATCCGTTTATCAACGAGCTTGGCGATGGCTCCCTGCCTGCGGAAAAGTTTCGCCGCTACTTCCTTCAGGATTACGTGTTCGTCAATGACCTCGTCAAGATGGCAGGAATTGCCGTTTCAAAGGCTCCAGGCCTGGAACTGGCGCGGCCAATTGAGGAATTCCTCCACGCCATACTCGGTGCAGAGGACGCGCTGTTCCTGGACGCCTTCAAGACGCTGGAAATTCCCGAAAATGACTATCGCAACGTGGAACCGCTGCCGACGACAGCGGCATTCGGGAATTTTCTGGTCAGACTGGCGTATGAAAGCTCGTTTACCGAAATCTGCTGCGCCATGTTCGTTACGGAGGGCGTTTATCTTGACTGGGGAGAGCGGTTGCGGAAATCAGGGGTTAAACCTGCTACGGGCAAGTCAGGTCTTGGCGAGTTTTACCAGGGATGGATAGACCTCCACACAGAGGACGTTCTCGGAGAGATTGTTCGATTCCTGGGCGGAGTCGTGGACAACGCCGCTGAAACCGAACTACCCAGACTGCGCAGAGTTTTCGAGCGCGCTCTCAGGTATGAAGTAGCATTCTGGGAGATGTCGTATAGAGGGGAGCAGTGGCCGTGACACAGATTGAACCACCACACGCACTGACTATTGCCGGGT
>JAURLM010000072.1 GCA_030831265.1 Chloroflexota bacterium | reverse complement strand
CGGTCTTCATCAATCTTCGCCAGGTAGAACACGTTTGGCTCTGTGCCCAACTGTGGCAGTAAGCGGTAGTGCCGTTCGCTACCCTTCAACTTGGAAACCTTGCTGTTCGGGTCCTTAACGTCACCGAACACCAGCGCCTCTGTGGGGCAAGATTCCTGGCATGCCGTCCGTATTTCACCGTCTTCAACCTGACGACCTTCACTTCGTGCCTGTCGCACGCCACGTCGAATCCGGTGCACGCAGAAGCTGCACTTTTCCATGATTCCACGACTTCGAATGGTCACATCCGGGTTGAGGTGGTTTCGGAGAGACTCCGGCCAGACCGGCTCCCAGTAGTTAAAGAACCGGACAATGTAAGGACACCCGTTCGCGCAGTATCGAGTACCCACGCAGCGGTTGTAGACCTGGACGTTCAAACCTTCCGAGTTGTGGTAGGAGGCATATACAGGACACACGGGTTCGCAAGGAGCGTTCTCGCAGTGCTGGCACAGGATGGGAATAAAGCGAGCCTTTACATCCGGGAACTCACCTTCCCAGTATCGTTCGACGCGGATCCACGAAATCGAACGGTTGCGCTCGAACCTGTCCTGCGTGTTAAGCGGGATGTTGTTCTCGACCTGGCATGCAAGCACGCAGGCCTGACAGCCCGTGCACTTGTCCACGTCCACAGCCATCGCCCATTTGTGATTTCCGAACCCTGCTTGAGTCACCATTGATGCTATTGGACCTTACTCGTGAGCTTCGGGCTGGCTGACAGGTTCTCCAAATTTGTTGAACCCTGCTTCGCTTCTAGTTTCTTCGTTCGTAAACTGCTTCTGGTATTCGTGGTGGTTGGTCTTTTCAGCCTGCTCCGCTGTTTCACCCGGAGCGACCACCAACACAGGCACGCCAGGTTCAACTGGATGCGCCTCTACCGTACCCTCGAACTTGGGCAGTTTAACCCGGCGTCCACTCTTCTGGACCTTCACCGAAGTTGCAGCCCATGCAAGAGCGCCTGTTTCCTCGTCCTTCAAGTCGGAGAGGATTTTGAGGATATTTCCGCCGCGGCCTTCTGCCCAGCGTCCACCCTCTTCTTTGCCATATCCGATCGGAACACCAACCACTCCACGCGGAACGCCGGGGTGGGGGTACGCAATCGCTTCGATCTCACCCGAGGTTGACTTGATGAAGACTACATCGCCCTCATCAACCCCAAGCTCCTTCGCATCTTCCTTGTTCAGCTCTGCCCATGTGGCCCAGGCGGCTGAAGACATGGGGTCTGGAACCTGCTGCGCCCAGGGAGCAGCGGCAAGCCGACCGTCGAGCAGGTTGTTTGATACGAATGGGACGAGTTTGAGATCTGTACCTGCGCCAAGGCCTGATGTGCTTGAGAACTCCGCCTCCGTCTTGTTACGGATGAAGTTCGGGAAGCTGTAGCTGGCCTGGGAAGCGGTAGCACCTGTGTTCCACCAGCCGCCACGTTGTAGCACTCCACGGCGGAACAGGTTTGAGTTCGGTGCAGTGACAGAGCCATTGGACACGGATTGGTTGAACAGATCGTCAGAAGTCTTTGTCACCAGGGCTTCCATCGATGTGGCGCCAATTTCGCCGCCTGCAATGCGCAGCAGTTCGTCACCGAAGCTCCTGGCATCAGCAATCAGGCTGCGTTCGTCAGCGGTGATAGTCGGTCCAACGACCGGCTGCTGGAATCCAACGGTCTGGTATCCAGGAGCGGGTTCCGGGATGTCCGTTCCCCAGTCTTCAAGGTACGTCTTTTCTGGCAGCGCCAGTGTAGCTTCAGCCATGGTGTCATCCATAACTGTTCCGAAGACAACCACATTGGGAACATTGCGGATTGCTTCCTTGACCGCAACAGAGTTAGGCATACCGTGCACAAGGTCTACGCCACGGATGACGACCGTATCGACGTTACCTGCACGCCACTGTGCCAGTTCTTCTTCCCACGCAGCAAATGATGTGCCGGTTGCAGTACCACTCAGCCCGGCCACCGGAGAAGCAGGGTTCAGCTTGATGCCGCCCTTGTTTCCAACGGCCGATACGAGGGTGTTCAGTGCATATATAGCGGACAGTGCAAATGTGCCGTGAACATGGGCACCTGCGCTGCCTCCACCGAACGCAACACTCGGTCGGTCTGATCCAAACCTTCGAGCAGCCCGGACGATTCGCTCTTCCGATACTCCAGATCGGGCCGCAACATCACCCGGCCGGTAAGCATTCAGGATTCCAGATGGCAATGCACCCGTGAATGCGCTGATTTCAGATGAAGAGGCAAGGCCTTCACTGATGATCACATTGGCCATAGCCAGAGCGACATCACCTTCAGTACCAGGCCTGGTTGGCAGCCACAGGTCAGCAGCCGCAGCAGTCATCGACATGCGAGACTCGCCGTGAATCAAGAATCCACGGTGCTCTGCACTGCGGAACTTGCCGTACTGGGCGCTGTATCGCACCGGTGAAACCCAGCTGCTCAACCAGTCAGCCCCAAAAGAGACAACCGTGTGAGCATGCTCAATATCTATGTCAGGCAGGACATCTGCATCAAATATCCGCTTGGATGCGGTGTGCAGGACGCCTTGCTCAACAGGGTCAAATGTCAGGTAACGGCCACCCTTAACTTCAGCGAAGCGTCGGGCCACCCAGCCGAGGTGACCACGAAGCGGGTTGGTTACCACTGTGATCCGTGACGTGCCCAGCGCTGTCGCCAGAATGGACTGAGCCTGTGTCCATGTGGTCTGTGCAAGGAGACCACCGTGCGTTCGTCGAGAAAGGGGACCGGCCAGGCGATCCGGGTGGTAGAGCATCTGCAGCGCAGCGTCTTCACGCACGCTGTGCTTACCCATGTTTACAGGGAAGTCACTGTTACCAGCAATCTTCTTTGCGCGTCCCTGCATGACACGAACGATGAGGCCATCGCCGTTCCGGCCATCAGGGTTGACTGTGGCAAACCAGGCATCTTCACCGCGCACGAGGTCTTCCGGCGACTCCACCGGGCTCTGCACAATGAGTTCATGTTCAGGTATTCCGCACGCGGCGAATATCACCGCACCAGCGGTGGCTTTGCCACTCAGCGCCAGGAACTCTCTCCGCGTGAGCTTCATCTGCCTGTCAATTTCCCTTCGTCAGTATCGAACGTCGTGCTTAATGGTGACATACCGCACAGTCGGTAGGTGCGTTGTTGTCACGGTGGCAGTTTACGCACTGCCCCATCTTCAAAGGCTCAACCTGCTCAACCTGCTGCATCGAAGCCACGTCCCCGTGACACGTTGAGCAGACCAACGCCGGTTTAACAGAAGTCTGGCCCGCTACCTCTGCGGCAGGGTTACCAATACTTCCAGGGTTTGCTGTCAAAAATCTAATGTGTGGCTCATGCACAAACCGAACATGGTCCGGCATGCGATGCACACGTTTCCAGTTGATAGGGGACGGACTATCCCCGGTGATGCCCGCGTTATCACGCAGTATCGCAAGAGGTGCGCTGGTTTCTGGTCCAATAGCCTGGTGGCAGAAAGCGCACTGGGCTACAGCAGGAACACCAGCGTTTGCCTGCGTTGTAACCGTCCGGTGGCAGAACGTGCAGTCAAGGCCAAGACCCATGAGCTGCTCGTTGTCTGCACTAACGCGCAGGAGATCGGTTCCAGCGTGGGATGTGTGCGGGAAATCAATGGGCTGAACAAAGGTCTGCTCGAACCCAAGGACAGGTACTGGCTGGCCAAGCCAACCGTATACGACGAAAGCCACGATAGCGGCAAGGACAGCGACCACGCCGATACCACCCAGTCCCAAGACAGGGATCATGACCTTTAACCAGGTCGGCGTCGTCTTATTGCGCTCTTTGATGAATGAAATTAACGACGCCAAGCCCGTACTGTCCTCATAACGCGTGTCTAAATCCTGAAAGGGTCAGTTACTGCCAGAACCGTGGGTATAGGTCACGGATCCATCCGGTCTCACTGGCAGAGAGGAACAGGAACAAAGCTATTCCTGCCAGTCCAACAATGCCAACAACATAAAAGATCGGTCGGGTCTTCGTCCAGCGGCTTGAGATGGTACTCGTATTTACAGCTGAAGGGATGATCGCGTGAGCCGTAACCAGGCTAGTCCCGCCTACGATGGCGCATAGAAAAGCACCCCAGAGGTACTTCAGTGCCATTCCTACCTGGGCCCACTGTTCTGTTGAAAGCTGTCCCGGATCCATTGCCTGTGGTCTGTCCTTGTAATCAAAGTCCTGGCCGGATGAGGCGCGGAAAGCTGCCGTCTACCCGGCTCCCTCATTCGAGCAAGTGAAAACTATCACGACCGAAAATTGAGTGTCAAGGCAATTTCAAACTGGTTACGGCCATGCTGGATGCATTCGTTAGCCAGCATGCAAGGCGACTCTTCATGGTTGTTTTTAGCGTGCGGCGGACGGATTCGGTGGTTCTAAGGCTGATGCAGACGAATGGCGTCAAATGATTCCCGCGATGTGATCCGGGGATGGCGCTGGATTAGCTACCTGGCTGGTACGCAGCATTTGAGTCGACCAGCAGATAAGGGGCGCCGTGCTGGCTGGCTGCGGTCAATGACCATGGTTCTTCGGATCCGCCTGGACTGATTCGTATTCCCTGGTCTCCGCCGTATATAAAAAGTGACCTGCCGTGCTTGGGTTCTCTTACAAGTGCTACAGATACGTTGCAGGGTGAACCATTATTTGCCGAACACCAGCCAACTACCTCAACAAGACCGCCGGGGCCGGGGATGTCAATTTTCACCCATGGAAACTTGTGCGGAGTTGACAGCAACTCGAACGTTTTAAGTGGGAAATAGCCGCAATTTGCGTTTTCGTCAATTGCTATCCAGAGTTCCGCCATTCTGCCACCTTAACCCGCACTTCCAACTCAATGACACCGACAAGACACTGTGCTGACTCAGC
This sequence comes from Chloroflexota bacterium, assembly GCA_030831265.1. Taxonomy (GTDB): domain Bacteria; phylum Chloroflexota; class Dehalococcoidia; order Lucifugimonadales; family Lucifugimonadaceae; genus JAJCYX01. The sequence goes on along the minus strand of JAURLM010000072.1, from coordinate 2,946 downwards.
CAGATTAAAGCAGACAGGGTAAACTCTGGGTACCAATTCAACTTTCCACCCGCGTGAGCGCGGTGTGTGCTTTACAAGAAGTATCTCTTCAGCAATGGTGTCGTCATCCGGCATCCTCACGCCTGCTCAGAGCATGAATTAGCCAATGCCAACTATCCTCGGACACAGAATCCTGCTTTCCGGTCGAGAACTCCCTGGTCGTTGGATAAACCCGGTGGCAGGCGTGCCTGTGATGTTGTCGCCCATGATGTCACCGACCGGTTTTCCTGTGACTTCACGGGAACTGGACCCCATATTCCCCCAGCCTCTTATCGAACAAGAACTGGAAACGGGTCGTGCCCATTTCGATATCCCGCGAGAGGTCAGGGACGCATACCTTGAATGGCGTCCAACGCCACTGGTGCGGGCTCGCAGGTTGGAGGAATCCCTCGGCACACCTGCAAAGCTGTATTTCAAATTCGAAGGCGGCAGCCCCTCAGGCTCATACGAATCGAATACCGCAATCGCCCAGGCTCACTACATAGCGGAATCCGGATTCAAGACCGTTGTCACTGGTGGCGCTGGAGGACTGTGGCTCCTTGCGATGGGTCATGCCGCAAGCCGCTTCGGGCTCAATTCCCGCATCTACTCTGTGCGGGAGCCTGGGACCCAGCACGCATGGGGAGAGGCATCTGCCCGCGTGTGGGGAGTGGATGTTGTCGCCAGTCCCAGCGACCAGACCCGCGCCGGGCGGCACAGGCTCAGTTCACACGGGCCAGACTCCGGGTCTATCGCCGTGGCTCTTTCCGAAGCCTACGAAGAAGCGACTATCAGGCCGGACGTGAAATTCGCGATGCCGACGTTGCTCAACTTCACTGCAATTCACCAGAGTATCATTGGCCAGGAAGCTGAAAAGCAACTTGCAGAGGTTGAGAACGGACCGGATTACGTCATCGGCGCCATAGGTGCCGGGTCGCACTTCGCCGGACTCATCGCCCCGTTCGTGAAGCGCAAACCTGCGAACAAGAACCTTCACCTTGTCGCTGTTGAAGAAGCCAGCACACCAAGTCTCAGCCGAGGCATATTCGCTTATGATGCCGCAGACGCTGAAGGCATCATGCCCTCAGTACAGATGTACACCGTTGGCAGGGACTATGATCCCCCGGGCGTTCTCACCGGCAGTATGCGTTATCACGGGGTGGCTCCTGTAGTGTCCGCACTGTTCCGGGAGAAATTTGTCGAAGCAGTCGCCCACTCCCAGATCGAGGCATACAGCGCAGGATTGTTGTTCACGCGCGCTCAAGGCATAATCCTTTCGCCATCTTCTATGTACACGGTTAAGGAAGTTATCGAACAGGCATTGCGATGCAAGGCTGAGAACCGCGAAGCCGTCATACTGTTCTCGGTCACCTCCTCGGTAGAGACGGAACGGTCTGTTTATGACCCGCTCCTGTCCGGGGTGATGCAGAACCGTCATCTTGAAGAAGGCAAGCTCAAGCAATCTCTCGACATAATTCAGCACCGTTCTTCATAGCGTGATCTGCCCGCTGTCGAAGTTGCGGTGCTACGATTCCACCTCGAAACAAACAGAGCGGGTGGTGGTGAATCACCGTCCCCGACGACGCCCATGGAGTAGCACATGACTGAAATCTCGCACGAGAAACTCACCTGGCTGTACACAACCATGTACCGAATCAGGCGGTTCGAAGAGACGATGCTGGAGCAGACCTTCAAGGGCAATTCGATGGGTGTCACTCACCCATCTGACGGGCAAGAAGCGGTTCCAACCGGGATCTGCGCCCACCTGACTGTGAAGGACTGGATAGGCTCCACGCACCGGGGGCACGGTCACTGCATCGCCAAGGGACTCGACACAAAGAGCATGATGGCGGAGATCATGGGGCGAGCCACCGGCATGTGCAAAGGCAAGGGTGGCTCGATGCACATCGCAGACTTCTCAAAGGGAATGCTCGGAGCCAATGCAATCGTCGGTGCATCCGTCCCGCTTGCCGTGGGTGCTGCTCTTACGGCCAAGTATCGCGGTAAAGAGAGCGAGTCTATCGGCGTGTCGTTCTTCGGTGACGGTGCAACATCGCAAGGCGTTGTTCACGAATCCATGAACCTCGCTGCAGTCTGGAAGCTGCCGGTCATATTTGCATGTGAGAACAACGGCTACGCAGAAGCAACTCCGGCGTGGTACGCCGTTTCCGCCGATGACATCTCATCCCGCGCTGAGGGTTACGGAATCCCCGGCGTGCAGGTTGATGGTATGGATGTTTTCGCCGTCTACGACGCTGCGCAGATCGCAGTCGAACGGGCACGACGCGGCGAAGGCCCAACGCTTCTCGATCTCAAGACCTACCGCTACCACGGCCACTTCCACGCGGACGACCCCAAGAAGTACCGTAAGCCAGAGGAAGAGGCTCACTACAAGGAACGTGACTGTTTGAAGATGTTCGAAGACCGGGTCACAGGCCAGGGCCTGATGAAGGCGGCAGAGCTTTCGGACATCCGCTCGAACATCGAGCAAGAGATGGAAGAGGCGGTCCAATTCGCACTCGAAAGCCCGATGCCGGATGAAGCTGAACTCTACTCGGACGTATACGTCAGCTACTCCAACCCGTTAACCGGCCTTCGATAAGACTCCCCACATCTACCACCAGCCACACAACAAGAATCTTCAAAGAGTATTGCGATGACGACAACAGACAAGCCCGCTTCCAGCACAAACCCGCTCGGCCCCGGTTATGACGTGGCCGGGCAGGAGATGCGATACCGGGACGCGTTCAACAAGACGCTGCGAGACGAGATGAATCGTGACCCGGACGTGTTCATCATGGGTGAAGACATCTCCGGTGGTTTCGACAAAGACACGAAGGAACCACTTGATGCATGGGGTGGCCCGTTTGCCGCCACAAAGGGACTTGTGCAGGATTTTGGCCCTGAGCGCATCCGTGACGCACCGAT
>JAURLM010000071.1 GCA_030831265.1 Chloroflexota bacterium | reverse complement strand
CGCGTGACAGGTGATCGAACACCGCCGGTTCCAGCACGTACCGGCCAATAATCGAAAGATTGGATGGGGCATCTTCAAGTGCAGGCTTCTCAACAAGTCCCTTGACCGAAACGACACGCTCCGAAACAGGGTCACCGTCGATAATTCCCTTCTTGGAAACTACCTCGTCCGGTACCTCAAGCGCAGCTACAACTGATCCACCATGCGCTGATCGTACGTCGATGAGTTGCTTAGTAGCTGGTGTTTGCGACCAGATCACATCATCCGGGAGAACCACTGCAAATGGCTCCCCCTCAACGAAATCTTGCGCCATCAGCACAGCATGACCAAGTCCCCTCGCTTCATGCTGGTAAAAAGTCGAAACCCGTGCCAGCTTGCCGATCTCGCGTTGTTTTGCTGCCAGTTCCATGTTTCCGCGGTTCTCAAGTGTGCGGACCAGGTCTGCCTGCTCGTCAAAATAGTCAGCGACCGACTCCATCCCCGGCGACATCACCAGTGCGATGTCGGTAATCCCAGATGCAGCCAGTTCCCTGACTGCGTATTCGATCACCGGAACGTTAAGTACCGGGAGAAGAATCTTGGGAACGGACCGAGTCGCTGGGAGAAACCGAGTGCCGAGGCCGGCAACAGGGATAACAGCCTTGCGGACGGGTTTCATGGAGTTGTGTTGAGTGTTCATGTTGATACCAAAGGATAAAGGTTTTCATCTTTCGCCAACATGTGGCGTTCCATGACGTGACCATGAGGGGTAACCAGTAGTACGATGGATGTGGTCGTGCTAGGTGGGGAGTTAGCGGCACCCTGTACTCGCAATCCGCTATAGCGAGGCTGAACTCCCCGGATGAGACTCTGGTGCACGTGACCTCTGTCCGCGGCAGGCGGTGTTGAGAGCCTGGTCCCGCGCGGCGAGGACCTACGAACCCCGCCAGGTCCGGAAGGAAGCAACGGTAAGTTGGACCCCTCGGGTGCCGCGGGATTGCCGGGCTTGAGCCGCTTCTGTGGACACGTAACGGACACCGACCGACTCCGGGGTGCACGACCATTATTTTCCTGCGTGGACGGTAATTCGTCCTGTTCGGTTGCCAACAGGGTAATCATCAAAAGCTACAGGTCCGTTAACCCGGGCATTCAGCCGCGGTCAGGTTTAGATACATGCCACGACAACGGCTCGGCCAGAACTTCCTGACTGACGGCTCCGTCGCAGGGCGCATCTTTCGTGCAGCGAAGATCACATCGGACACGCTGGTAGTTGAAGTCGGTCCCGGCAGAGGGGCGTTGACTTTCCAGATAGCCACCGCAGCTGGTCATCTAACCGTGATTGAGTTTGATCATGATCTCGCTGAAGTTCTGAAGCTGCGTTTCGCTGAATCCGAATCTGTTGATGTAATCGAAGCCGACGCCCGGCTAGTCGACCCTGCAGCCCTCCCGCACGTCGGTGACAATCCCTATGTATTTGTTGCCAATCTGCCGTACTACGCTGCGAACCCGATCATGCGTCACTTCCTGGAGTCCTCGCATCCACCGGAATCTATGATTGTTATGGTTCAACGCGAGGTGGCACAGGACATGCTCGCGAAACCAGGTGACATGAGCATGCTTTCGCTGGCGATACAGGTTTATGCCGATGGGGAAATACTGTTTGATGTTCCTCCGTCAGCTTTCACTCCCCGCCCAAAAGTTCACTCGTCCGTGATGCGCCTTACGCATCGACCGGAGCCGTTGATTATTGATGGTCAACGAGATGATTTCTTCCGGGTAGCGAAAGCAGGGTTCAAAGCGCCTCGGAAGCAGCTTCATAACTCACTGGGTCGTGGCCTGAACATAGATGTTCCAATGGCGAAAACCATCATCGAAAACGCTGGGATTGATTCAGGGCGTCGACCAGCAACATTGTCGATCGACGAATGGAAGGCGATCCTGGCTTCATGGTATGAAGCAGGTAAGCCGTATGTAATCCACGGAACTTCCCGCAGCGAGCGCGACCGGGCATTGAACCAGGGGTGATGGATTGACCGCCAATATCACCGAACAGGCTCACGCCAAGATCAATCTCACGCTTGAAGTGCTTGGCAAACGGTCAGATGGCTTCCACAACCTTGTCACGGTGATGATGACCGTTGACCTGCACGACAGCCTTACCGTGTGTGAAGCCGAAAACCTTCATATGGAATCAGACGGTGGAATTCCCGCTGAACATAACCTGGTAATGCTGGCTGCTAAAGAGTTGCGTGCACAGGCCGGGCTTACTGCCGGGGCCGCGTTCTCACTGGTCAAGAGGATTCCAGAGTCGGCAGGACTTGGCGGAGGTTCTTCTGATGCAGCCGCAGCACTTCGAGCCTTGAACCAGTTATGGAAGCTGGGCTTGAGCATCGAAGAACTAGCCGAAATTGGGGCTAGTGTAGGGTCAGATGTGCCGTTTCTTGTCCATGAAGGAACAGCGTTGGTGCAGGGCAGGGGTGAACACGTAACCCCTCTACCGATGCCGGCGATTGACCGTGTTTTGATACTTTCACCGGATATAGGGATAGAGAACAAGACCCGAGCGCTGTTTTCGCAGATGACTCCCTCCCGATACACGCGTGGTGCACTCTCTCACAAACTCGCAGCGCGTATTCGAGCAGGACACGACGCACCGTCCGAGTTTTTCTTTAATGCGTTCAACGACATCGCCCCTGAGGTGTTTGCCGGTTGGTCCCAATACCGTGATGTGCTCGCTGGAATGGGTGCGCGAGAGATCACACTAAGCGGTGCAGGTCCTTCGATGTTCACGGTGCCGCCGGTCAAAGAACTGGGAACAACCTGGCATCTGCTCCTTGAACGAACGCGCGGATGGAGAGCATTTCTTGCCCGTCCGTTTGAACCGCAACGGAAAGGGACAGGCTGCAGGTAATGGACGTATTCCTTGCAGGAGCGCTTGTCGGTACCGTCATGGGTCTTGCGACGCAGGCGTACTGGTTGGTTGTCTATTCTTACCGCACGCCGAGACTTTCCGACGATCAGAAATCCCGGATTGGAACGATAGTAATCTTCGGAGGTCTGCTGGCTGTCGGTGGTTGGATGCTAGTCGGTGGATTGCTGGGCTTGCTTAGTGCCGCAATAGCACCGGAAGAATCAGATGCATTCCTTGTTCCGAGCACAGTGTTTCTGCTGGTGCTCGCATTTCTTGCCACGTTCACGTTGATTCCGTTGCTAGTGGTGCTGCGTCAGTGGAAAATGCACATCTTCATTACCTACATCGCATTTGTTGGTCTGTTCGGGCTGTTGTTGCCTAACCTTGTCTTTGCCATAAAGAACTGATGCATAATCGCCGCTGTAACCACACCCGCATTGTCCACAGCACGCAGGAGCAATCACATGTCATCACAGACGCACGTATTCCCCGGCCGCTTTGAAGGAAAGGTGCTCCTAGTCACCGGTTCCGCCTCTGCTATCGAAAATGAAGTGATCGGCTTCGGAGGCGCAACCGCATGGCGTTTCCTGCGTGAAGGCGGAACAGCCGTTGTGCTGACAGATGTGCAGGATGACCTTGGCGAGCGGTCCGCAAAGGCGATGCGAGATGCTGGCTTCACTGCGGAGTTCGTTCATCACGATGTCACCAGCGAAGAGGACTGGGTTTCGATAACCAGCTACGTCATTGATCGCTATGGACGCCTGGATTACGTGTTGAACGTTGCGGGTATCCAGGACACCATGAAAATTGCGGATACGCCTGTCGAGACATGGCAGAAAGTTATGGATGTATCCAATCGTGGCATGTTCCTTGGAGTGAAACATGGCGCGGAAGCCATGAAAAAAAACGGTGGCGGTGCGATAGTCAACCTTTCGTCAATGGCCGCGCGTTGGGCTTCTCCATATGGAGCCGCTTATGCAGCATCCCGCGCAGGGATGACCCATTTCACTCGCGGCGCGGCGATTCAGTACGCGGCGGACAACGTTCGAGTCAACAGCGTTCTCCCGGGATGGGTGAAGTCACCTTTCACAAAGTGGATATTCAGCGATCCCAAGTTGAGCAAGTACCGCACTGATCGCGTACCGCTTGGGCGTTGGGGCGAACCCGCGGAGATCGCCAGTGCAATCCTGTTCCTGCTGTCTGATGATGCCTCGTACATCACCGGATCAGAAATGCTGATAGACGGTGGTGTCACGGCTGGTTTCTTCCCGCCGGTCGGTGAGTGAAGTCGGTCTTGCACCGCACTCAGCAGCATCAACTATGCGTGTTTTCACAGCACTGGCTGGCGTAACTCCGCGGATGCAGATCTGCCTCCTGACCGTACCTTGAGTTCGTAATTGTGCTCGAACCCCGAAGTTCGACACGCCCACTCAACTCAGCTATCGGAGACTATTCATGGATTGCAGTGACGTGCGCGACCGCGTTGCCTCATACGTACTGGGTGCTTTGCCGGAACTCACTCGCACCGAGTTTGAGCGGCACATCGAAGAATGCGGGTCGGAGCATGAAGTTTCTGCACTGGGCGAAGTGGTTGAATTTCTGTCGAGGCTTGCTCCCGATAGAGAACCACCCGTTCGTGTGCGTACTCAAATTCTTGCGGCAGCCGATGCGGACATATCAGGTCGGAGATTCGCCGCTTAGCGCTCATCAGCCTGCACACACACCGACTCACAGTTATCATCCTGAGTCCGGGTACAACCGCACTTTGGACAGGATGAGTTTTACATGGCAGAACGCTTCGATGGACAGGTCGCCATTGTCACCGGTGGCGCCCTTGGTATTGGCGGTGCAACTGCACGTCGATTAGCCTCTGAAGGCGCTCGCGTGTTGATCGCCGACATCAACGATCAGGCCGCAGTAGACAACCAGAATCGCATTCAGGCATCTGGTGGCACAGCTGCCGTTATCCATACCGATGTATCGGTATCAGCAGATATTGCGCGTATGGTTGATGATGCTGTCCAACGATGGGGTCGGGTCGACATCCTCATTCAAAATGCATTCTCAGTCGTTGGTGGTGAATCTCGCATCCACGGCACAGCGGAGAGCGTTGAAGAGGCTGACTGGGATTGGGGAATGAGCGTGCTGACCAAAGCGCTTTATCTCGGTGCCAAACACGCTGTACCTCACATGCGCAAAGGCGGTGGGGGTTCCATCATCAACCTCGCCTCAGTGCACAGCTTTCTCCAGGAACAGGAGATGCTGGTGTATGAGGCCGGTAAAGCTGCAGTAGTTGGCATGACCAGACAAATGGCGAACGATTTTGGCCCTGACAACATCCGCGTGAATGCCATCGGGCCGGTACACATCGTTTCCGAGGGCCTTGCCGAAATGTGGAAGGCGAATCCGGAAGGGCTCGAATTCTTTGCCAATCAGTACCCACTGCGTCGCACCGGAACGCCTGATGACATTGCTGGCGCTGTTGCATTCCTGTGTTCCAGCGATGCTTCATTCATCACCGGGCATACGTTGATGGTGGATGGTGGCCTGACCGTGCAGCTGCAGGAGAAATTTGGTCTCAGGCAGGCTAACTATGCCCGTCAAAACCCTCGGACGAAGTTGCCGGGGTAATCTTCACGAAACTCATGGATTGGCAGCGGTCCGACACTGTGAGCAACGTGCATACTGTCACGGCGCATTTCGGATTTAGCAGAGACTGATGTTGATCCGTAACGTGCATTGTTCAGTCCAACCATAACCGGGGAATCTCAAATGAAAGTCCTTGTCACAGGCGGATCAGGCATCGTCGGCCATTATGTTATCGACGAGCTTTACAAGAATGGCCACACGGTCATAAATGCTGATGTGTTCCGTATGAGCACGAACCTCGGCCATAGTGGAACGATAGGCACTGCAAGCCCTGATGTGGCCGTCAAGATGCGGGAGAACTGGCCCCAGCTGCCAAAATTCTTCCAGGTTGAGATCTCCAACTACGGGCAGGTCATTTCAGCGATGGATGGCTGTGACGCCGTTATCTCCCTTGCGTCACGCCCAAGTGCCGCCAACTACACCGAAGAAGATGTGTTTGTCACGAACGTCTCCTCAATGTGGAACGTCTGCCGTGCTGCTGAGCAATTGAAGATAAGCAGGGTTGTCCTGGGTTCCTCGTACAATGCCGTCGGGGCTATGGGAACGGCTGCTCGCTGGGAACCAAAAGAGGTCAAGCCACCGGAATACTTCCCGATGGATCAGCATGTCTACACCCGGTCAGAAGACCCGTACAGCATCGCAAAATGGGTCGGTGAAGAGGTTGGTGAGGCGTTTGCACGCCGCAGCCCGTGGATGTCGATCAACTCGATGCGATTCAACGGTATGTGGGATGACAACTATTTCAAGAACCTGGCGGCCAACCCGATCACGGATCCGTGGACGCGTTGCCAGGGGTTCTGGACATACCTTCACATCCGTGACGCCGCACGTGCGTGTGTGATGTCGGTCGAATCAAATGGCTGGACCGGACACAACCGGCTGTTCCTGAACGCGGACGATACCATGATCGATATACCGACCATGGATGCCATCAAGACGGTTTACCCGAAGGTACCGATGAAGGAGCCGATCGAAGGATTCCGTGCTCCGATTTCGACTGAACTTGCTACGAAAATTACTGGGTGGAAGCCGCTGTATTCGTGGCGTGACGAACAGTTTCAGCCGTAATGGGAGTTGGCATGACCTGCGTTGAATCGAGTTTCACATCCCGATGGAAACTCATCGGGATATCCTTGGCCGCGACTGTGTTTTCACTGGTACTTGCTTGTTCTGGAAGTTTGGGTGAAGACTCGACAGGCTGTGGCTATGAAGCGTTCACTGATAGTGCATCATCAAACGTTTCGCCAACAACAGACGAATTGAGCGGGTTCGATTACTTCGTCCTTGTAGAGGCGGTGGAATACAGGGCGGGTGCAGTCAATCCGGGTCTGCTGAACTCAGTCTCAGTGGAAGAGTCAGTGTTTGGAACAGTTGGTGTGGGCAGCGTGCTTGAACTCGCCAGCAGCGCCGGCATCTGTCTTGAGCCCGGACGTGAGTATTACCTGTTGCTCAATGACCTGCCCGGTTCGGGGACCATGGAAGTGGCCGCATGGGGCATATTCCCGGTGATAAACAACCGCATCACGTTGAGCCAGTCTTTGCGAAAAGATGACGTGATTGGAAGATTCCACGGGCTTGACCCTGTTCTATTCAAACGTCGATTCGTTGAATTCGTGGGCCGGACGGACATAACGGTGGACTGAAAAATCGCCGTGAAGGTCAGGAGAAACTGATGGCTTCTTACGACTATGTGGTGGTCGGTAGCGGATCAGCCGGTGCAGTAATTGCCGCCCGGCTCTCCGAGGACCCGACCGTATCCGTGTTGTTGCTGGAAGCAGGCCCAGACTACCCGACAGTTGAGTCTCTGCCCGACGACCTTCGAGATGGGTTGGCAACTGGCGCTGACCTCGTGGTTGGTGGTGCTCACGACTGGCGATTCACGGCGCGTTCGAACCCACTACAGGACAAGATGGCCGTCCCGCGAGGCAAGGTCATTGGTGGTACCAGTTCGATAAACGGGCAGGTGTTCCTGCGCGGTGTTCCAGAGGACTTTGATTCCTGGGCGGAAGCTGGCAATGACCAGTGGAGTTACGAAAAGCTCTTGCCGTTCATGCGCAAGTTAGAAACAGATGTTGACCTCGGTGGTGACTTTCATGGCAAAGATGGCCCCATCATCTGTCAACGGGCCAAACCAGATGAGATGGTTGATGATCAACTGGCGTTCATCAGGGCATGCAAATCCGCTGGTTTTCCGGAAACCGAGGATCACAATCACCCTGACTCAACCGGAGTCGGACCGTTGCCGCTCAATAACCCCGGCGGTATCAGGTGGAGCACAAACCTCGCTTATCTTGGTCCGGCACGCACACGTCTCAACCTGACGATTAGGACCAATGCGATGGCCCGGCGGATTCTGTTCAAGAGGAAGCGAGCCTCTGGTGTCGAGGTCGAATCTGGCGGCGAGGTGTTCACGGTGGATGCTGGCGAAATCATCCTGAGTGCGGGGCCTGTCCAATCGCCACAACTGTTAATGCTGTCTGGGATTGGTCCGGCAAATCACCTGATCAAATTCAATATTCCGACATTGTCTGATGTCCCCGGGGTTGGGCAAAACCTTCGAGATCACCCTTCAGTTCATGCTCGCTGGCAGGCAGCGCCTGAATATGAGATGCCTGATGTGAACGTTGGGCAGCAGAAAGTTGCGCTCCGCTACACCGCCGAAGGTTCGGAACTGCGGAATGACATGATCATGGTCATGCGGTGGCGGTCCAAAGACAGGGCTCTGGTAATCAGCACCGGACTCTATCTAGCGCAGGCTGCTGGAGAATTACGTCTTCAATCTGCGGATCCGCACAAGCAGCCGTACATGGATTACCGCCACCTTTCGACCGAGTTCGACCGTAAGCGTATGCGAAACGGGGTGCGATTGAGTCTCAAGCTGGCGCAGTCGGAGGCTTTCGATCAGATACTTGGCGAGCGTATCGACCCATCGGAACAGGTCCTTGCTGCGGATAGCTCCATGGACCAGTGGATGCTTCACACCGTAGGGACGATGCACCACATCTCAGGAACATGCAAGATGGGGCCAGATACAGACCCACTGGCAGTGATTGACCAGTACGGGCGTGTGCGCGGTGTCGAAGGGCTGCGAGTAGCCGACTGCTCAGTGATGCCAGACTGCATACGCGCCAACACGAACCTGACCGCCATCATGATTGGTGAACGGATCGCAGACCTGGTAAAGAACGGCGCTTAATCAGCGGCTGAACCATCAGCAACGCTCTTTTAGGTATGCGGTGTCTTGTTGATTTCTGGTGTGCTCCAGTCAGGTTGCCGGGCAGCTACCAGTGTGATGATTCCCAGGATGAAGATGCCGATGATGATGGCAAAGGCGAGATCGAAATTCCCGTAGCGGTCATGCACTTCACCTGCAAGCCACGGCCCGCCAGCAATGGCGATGATATTCGCCATTTGGAACACGCCCATCAGGCTTCCAAACTCTCGCAAACCGAATGTCTCCTGCACCACGAGTACGATCAGCGCTCCCAGCCCGCCGAATCCGATTCCGAAAATGATGATCCCTGCCCATATAACCGGTGCGCCGCCGGGTGCGATCATCAACGCCACACCAACTGCCTGGAACGCCACGCTTACCGCGGTTGCCTTGCGGGCTGAGAACCGCTCGGTCGACCTGCCGAATGCCAGCTTCGAGGCTATCCCCATCGCAGCGATGATCGTCACCGCAGACGTAGCGAGTGCAGGTTGGAATCCGTTCTCACCAAAGTATTGTCGGAGTTGTGTCAGCACTCCCTGGTAAGTGAATGACGCAGCGGTGATACCCGTGATTACCAGCCAGAACGAGCTTGTTCGGATGGCATCATGCAGGTTCATTCCGCTCAACGCGCCGCGACCGCCCCTGGGAAGTGGCCCTCTCCCTGTTCGGGCTCGTTCCGAGTCGACTTCTTCTGGAGATTCTTTGATGATTACGAAAGCGACTACCGCCAGAACAAGCATGATTGCTGCGAAAGTCATGTACGCAACCTGCCAACTGGCAGCAGCGATCATTGATGCAGCAAGTACTGGCATCGTCACGCCGCCGAAGTTATTTCCCGCTGTCACTGCACCCATGACGCGTCCTCTCGTCTCAGGGAACCAGAGGCCAACCATCTTCCCACTGGGCAGCACGGTCGCACCGGGGAATCCTGCATAAACAAGTGCGCTGAACAGGTACCAGTGCCATAACTCGGAAATGAGTGGTCGGAGCACGAACCCAGCCGCGATAAGAAGTAGCGACGCAAACATCACCGGCCGCGTGCCGAACCGGTCAGACAATCGACCAATGAACGGTGCGAGGATGCCTGATATGAAAGCGAAGGTGAGAGACAGGTTCAGTTCTGTTTGCGACCAGCCGAACTTTTCCTGCAAAGGCCCGGCGAATTCCCCGAAAGAGTATTGGGCCATGCCAATGGATAGTCCGGTGGACAAGAATACGACGATGGCCACGTAATACCCGTGGAACAGACGTTTACGGGCTAGCCGGGTGATACCTGTCATCGGTTGTTTGTTGTCATGCTGACTGATTTCTCGATAAAACTACTGGCCGCGTTGCGTGACCGGCAATGGTACGCCCGGACAGGCCGTAAGGGACGAGTACGTGTGCCTGGTGCGAGAAGGCCAACGCAATGCAGCGTAGCGAATGTATACTCCGCCCACCGCGCAGAACTCGTCTCGAACGGCCAATCCAGTGAACCCGGATGTGTACAAGTGAGAAATAGCAACATCAGGTCAGCGATAACCTCCGGCAGCAAAGCGTACGGACTGACCCTTACCTTCCCTGAACCGACAATCGCCGAATGGGCGGGTTACCTGGGCTTTGACTTCCTGCATCTTGATATGGAGCACGGCGTATTCGACTGGGAATCCGCGGAGATGATGTGTCGAGCTGCCGACATGCATGGAATGACGTGCACGGCGCGTATTCCGAACACTGAGACAGACACGATCCTGCGAGCGTTCGACCGCGGTTTGATGGGGATACTCTGCCCGCATGTCGATAATGCTGAGCAGGCACAACGAATTGCCAGTGCAGCACGGTTTGGACCCGCGGGAGAGCGCAGTTTCGGTACTTCGCGGGGTCGTGATTATGGCCTAACTGGAAAATCACCAGCGCAATACATGGCAGAGTTCAACGAACAGGTGACGGTCGCCATACAGATAGAGACGAAACATGCAGTAGATAATATCGACGATATTCTCAGGGTTGATGGAATCGATCTGATTACCTTCGGCCCACAGGACCTTGCACAATCACTCGGCCACCCCGGACACGCAGATCATCCCGACGTGCTTAATGCGATGGAGCATGTGCGGTCGCGTGTTCATGCAGCCGGTCGGCTGATGGCCGAAGACGTGGAGCGGGGAATTAACCTTGTCCAGTGGCTCCCATCGAAACTCAAAGATTGGCTGGATTCAGCGAAGTCCAACTGACCCTCATCCGTATCTGACACGGTTATGGAGAAACACAAATGGCATTGAAACCAGCAACTGCAAAAACGAAATTTGAGCCTGTCCCTTACTGGGCAAAGCTTCCCATGGGCCTCAGCTTCTACGGAGACGCCACTTCTGTTTCCGTGGACTCCGAAGATCACGTCTATGTCTTCAACCGTGGTACTCATCCCGTTGCAGTATTCGATCCGGAAGGCAATTTTGTGCGAGGCTGGGGACAGGGAGAGTTCACCCGCCCGCATGGCATCGAGATCGATGCGCAGGACAATGTTTATCTGGTCGATGATGATGGTCATTTCGTGCAGAAGCGTACGAAAGACGGGAAGGTCCTGTTTACGATCGGTACGCCCAACAAGGCTGCTGAATGGCAGGGCGGAAAACCGTTCAACCGCCCAACAGATATCGCCATCCACCCGGTCACGGGTGACTTGTTCATATCGGACGGCTACGGAAATTCACGCGTGCACCGGTATGACAAGAACGGGAAGCACATCAAATCGTGGGGCGAATCAGGAACCTATCCCGGCCAGTTTAGCCTCCCACACAACATCACGATGCTCGGCGATGACCGGGTGGTTGTTTGCGACAGGGAAAACTTCCGGTTGCAGGTGTTCACACTGGATGGCGAGTTTGTTGACCAGTGGCACATCCATCATCCGATGTCGATAACACACGGCAAGAATGGCGACACAAGCCTGTATGTCGGCGAAATGATTCCACCGTCCGTCCAACAGGGTGTTCGTAATCTTGGGGCACGTGTGGCTGTACTGAGTGCCAGCGGTGAGTTCTTGCAGCACTGCGGCGCACCGTTGCCAGGGCAAGGTGCGGATCAGTTCACCGCACCACATGGAATCGCCACAGATTCACAGGGTAGCTTCTACGCTGCAGAGGTTGCATGGACCAACTACTACTCGCGCCCGGAGAACTCCGGTCTGAAAACACCGCCCCTTGGCGAGGTTGTGAGCCTGCGCAAGTGGAGGCGGGTGAGTAACTAAGTTTCAGACCCCAGAGAGCCAGGAATATCCAGATAGCCGACTGCAAATCGGAAACAAAGCAGAAAGTATCGGAGCGCGCGATGCCAGCACCTGTGACAGCAAAAACGAAGTACGAGCCGGAATTCGGATGGGCCAAACTGCCGCACCCTATGACGTTCAAGGAAGCCACCTCTGTAGCGGTTGATTCAAGAGACATGGTCTATGTGTTCAACCGCGGCAAATCACCGTTGATGAAGTTCGACAAGAGTGGAAACTTTCTTGCCACCTGGGGAGCGGGCGATTTTGACAGGCCGCACGGTATTCGGGCAGATGGTGACGATAACCTCTACCTCGTCGACGACATTGCCCACATGGTTGAAAAGCGCACCACAGACGGCAAACTGTTGATGCGGCTCGGCGAGCGGGGTAAAGCGGCACCCAAACAGGAAGGTGCGCCGTTCAATCGCCCTACAGACGTTGCAGTGCATCCCAAAACCGGTGACATATTTGTGTCTGACGGATACGGCAACTCCCGGGTTCATCGGTTCGACAAAAATGGCAAGCACATCACGTCATGGGGCGAACCTGGTTCACGTGAAGGGCAGTTCAGCCTGCCGCACAACATCTGTTTTGTCGGCGATGACAAAGTAGCCGTTTGTGACCGGGAAAACTTCCGTTTGCAGGTGTTCACACTGGATGGCGAATTTGTGCAGCAGGTCCACGCCCACAGGCCGATTGCGATGTACGGCGGTGGCAATGCCGGGAGCAGCATCTTCATCGCTGAAGCGGGGCCTCCGGCTGTACAGGCAGGAGTAAGGCGGCTCGGGTTGTGCGTACGAATCCTCGACAGCAACTTCAACGAGTTGGTGCGGTTCGGTAACGAGCTTCCGGGTGAAGGGCCTGACCAGTTCCTTGCACCGCATGGCATGGCCGTCGATTCCGAAGGATCGGTGTACGTTGCTGAAGTCTCGTTCACAGCGCACGGTTCACTGCTCGACCCTCCTCGGGAAGTCGTTTCGCTCCGCAAGTGGAAACGGGTGAGCGGTTAATCACCGGTCAATAACAGGCAAGTACGATGCTGGCACTCAGATACCACGGAAACAAAGACATTCGCCTGGAAGACATTCCGATCCCGGAGCCAGGGCCGGGTGAAGTTCGGGTTCGGGTTACCCATACCGGTATCTGCGCCACGGACATTGAGGAATGGCAATACGGGCCGTTGTGGGTGCAGCACGGCGGTCCGAATGTGCTGACCGGACGTGAGGCACCGCTCACGCTTGGCCATGAGATAACCGGTCATGTGGAAAAGCTTGGTTCAGGTGTCACTGGTGTTCGTGTTGGCGAACGTATAGCGATAAACAATGTCCTGACATGTGGCACATGCTTCTGGTGTAAGCGTGGTCAGCAGGCAGTTTGCCCCAGCATGGCGGTCGCCGGTCTATCTGCAGATGGTGGACTGGCAGAGTTCCTGGTGTGGCCAGCGGACATGATTGTGCCGTTGCCCGGCACGGTTTCCGATGAGGAAGCAGCGCTTGTCGAGCCTGCCACGGTTGCAGTGAGGGCAGTACGGAACTCTGGAGTTATCGCCGGGGACACAGTCGCTGTTGTCGGTGCAGGGACTGTTGGCCTGCTTACGATGCAGGCGTTTCGAGCGACCGGGGCTACCGTCATCGCAGTCGACATCCGTGAACAAAGCCTTGTGACGGCGAAGTCGCTCGGGGCAGACCATACGGTCAACGCGGCAAGTGGCAATGCCGGAGAGGAATTGCTCGAACTTACTG
>JAURLM010000070.1 GCA_030831265.1 Chloroflexota bacterium | reverse complement strand
CGTAGAAAAGGAGTTCGCCGCCGGTGCCGATCCGACGAGCCTGCTGGCCCGTCATCACGCCGCCGGGAGTGGACATGAAGGAAACTCCAAGTCCACCGAAGTAGCGAGGAATATCGTTCTTGCCTACGTACACACGCAGGCCCGGGGTGCTGACTCGCTTCAAACCCTGAATGACAGGTTCACTGTCCTCGTAGTAGTTCAATTTGACACGGAAAGACTTCGGGGTCTTAGGGGTCTTTTCAACCTCTTCGTAACCCTTGATGAAGCCTTCCGTTTGCATCAGCTTCAGTAGATCACCACGCATACGAGACGCGGGAATGTCAACCGTTTCGTGGCGCACTTGAACAGCGTTACGAATTCGGGTCAGCATATCGGATATAGGATCGGTGACAGGCAATTCAAACTCCGGTTACGGGCAGTCTAATTAATGGTTGCCCTTGCGGACACCCGGCAACTGGCCCTTCAACGCAAGATCTCTTACTGCGATTCTGGACAGGCCGAAAAAACGAAGGTAGCCACGGGGCCTACCGGTGATTTCGCACCGGTTTCGCACACGAACCGGGCTGGAGTTCAGCGGCAGCATCGCAAGTTTCTGCCGAGCCTCCATCCTCTGTTCTACCGCAACAGTCAGGTCTTCTGCAATCGACTTCAGCTCCGAGCGCTTCTGAGCGTATTTCGCTACCAGGCGCTTGCGTCGGTCATTCTTTTCAATCGAAGATTTTTTTGCCATTGCGGTACTAAACTCCAACCAGTCGGGGGTCATCCACACGGGCGAACGGTACGCCCAGGAGCTCCATCAGCCGACGACCTTCTTCTTCTGTTTTTGCAGAGGTGACCATGACAATCTGCAATCCTCGGAGCCTGTCTATCTGATTGTAGTCAATCTCCGGGAACACAGCTTGATCAGTTAGCCCCAGCGTGTAGTTACCGCGGCCATCGAAGGCGTTTCGCGGTACTCCGCGGAAGTCTCGGACACGGGGCAGCGTCACATTCACCAGTCGGTCGAAGAACTGCCACATCCGGCTGCCTCGCAGTGTCACGGAAGCGCCAATGGTCTGGCCTTCACGCAGCTTGAACGCGGCGATCGACTTGCGAGCCTTGTTCTCACGTGGCTTCTGTCCGGTGATGGTGGTAAGGTCTCCAAGGGCCGCGCTGAGCGCGCTTGAAGACGTCAGAGCTTCACCCAAACCAATATTAACGACTACTTTTTCCAGGTGCGGAACCCGCATCACGTTGTCGTAGCCGAATTCCCGCATCAGTACCGGGACCATTTCGGTGCGGTACTTCTCGAGCAAGCGGGGTGTGACAGCAGGGCCAGCTGCTGGCGCTGCGCTCGCCTTTGACCGCGAGGCATCAGCCCGTGGCTTGCTTGCAGGTTTCTTTGCAGCCGCCTTAGGAGCAGCGCTCTTCTTTGCAGCTTTTGCGCCGCTTTTATCTTCAGGAGCGTTTGCCACGCTTCACCACCCGGACCTTTCGTCCGTCTTCCAGGAACTTGAACTGGGCTCGTCCAGGAAGCTGAGTATCACTATCAACAAGCATGAGCTTCGACAATCGTATCGGAGCCTCTCCGTGAATGATCCCCGTCTGAGCCACACCCTGCTGTTGCTTGATGTGACGGGTAGCCACGTTGGCTCCTTCTACGACGGCCGTGCCCTTCTTAGGGTCAACACGGATCACTTCACCGCGAACACCACGGTCTTTGCCCGCAAGGACCAGCACTGTGTCGCCTTTTTTAATTCTCTGGGCCATTGGTTAGAGCACCTCCGGGGCCAGCGAAATAATTCGCATAAATTCACGGTCACGCAGCTCACGAGCGACGGGCCCGAAGATACGGGTGCCGCGTGGGTTGTTATCGTCACCGATAACTACGCATGCGTTGTCATCAAAACGGATGTATGAGCCATCCCGACGACGAATTTCCTTCGACGTACGGACGATCACCGCCTTAACGACCTGGTGCATGCGCACCGTGCCGCCCGGCAGAGCGTCTTTAACGCTGCAGGTAATCACATCGCCAAGGCTGGCGAATTTGCGCGAACCACCGCCGACGATGTTGATGCAAAGCACCTCACGTGCGCCGGAGTTGTCGGCAACTTTTAGTCTGGATTCTCTCTGGATCATCTCAGCTCGTAACCGCGACCTTAGTCTTCCTGGTTTTCGCCTTCGTTTAGCATTTCGCCCGGCATTCGGTCGATGTCTTCCGGCTGAACATCAGCGACATCAACTTTCTGCACAATCTCAACAAGCCTCCAGCGCTTTGTCTTGGAAATCGGGCGAGATTCCTCAAGCAATACGCGGTCGCCCACAGACGCCGAATTTGTCGGGTCGTGTGCTACCAGGCGCGTCATGCGCCGCCGGTTCTTCTTGTAAATACGGTCTCGCTGTAGCCACGAAACGCCAACCACGATGGACTGGTCGTTCTTGTCGCTCAGTACGGTACCTTCTTGCCGTCGACGGGTGCCAGACAACCTACTTCACCTGTCCTTCTGACCTGTTCATCTCTGCAACGATCTCACGCTCTCTCAACACGGTGTTGATTCGTGCGATAGTCCTGCGAGTTTTACGAATCTCAGTGAAGTCCGAAAGCTGCATCGTGGCAGCACGGAAACGCAGGTTTATGAGTGCCTGCTGCTGGTTCTCAAGTTCCTTCGCCAGCTCGTCGTTCTTCAGTTCTCTAACTTCAATTATCTGCATATCTAATTACAGTGCGCCGTGCCGGGTTATGAATACCGTTGGGATGGATAGCTTTTGCGCTGCCCGGCGCAGTGCTTCTCGCGCAACATCTTCTGGCACGTCTGACATTTCGTACATCATTCGTCCGCTGTGGACTACCGCAATCCAGTGGTCAACTGCGCCTTTACCACCTCCCATGCGGGTTTCAGCAGGGCGAGCAGACACAGGCTTGTCAGGAAAGACGCGGATCCAGATTTTGCCACCACGCTTGACATAACCGGTGGCCGCACGACGTGCGGATTCGATCTGCCTGGCAGTGACCCAACCCGGACCAACGGCCTTCAAGCCGTAGTCACCAAACGCCAGCGTGGAGCCGACGGTGCGAGCACCGCTCATACGTCCACGATGGGCTTTTCTAAATTTTGTTCTTCGCGGCTGCAGCATTATTAATTCTCCGAAGAGCCATTTCCGGACGTTCCATCCGCACTGGCTGATGCGCCGCCACGTCGCCGTCGCCCGCCGCCGCTCCCGCCACCGGAACCACGACGTCCGCGACGCGGTGCCGGGCTGTCACCACCAGACGATTGCTGGCCGGACCCGCCACCCTCGTTTCGTCCCCTTTGCTGTTCAGGAGCCGTTCCGAGCGAAAGGCGAGCCATGGACCGTGCACGCAGGTTTTCTGCGGTTGGGACAATGTCACCCTGGTATATCCACACCTTGATTCCAATGGTCCCGAATGTTGTGTTCGCTTCACTTACCGCGTAGTCAATTTCCGCACGCAAGGTGTGAAGAGGGACACGACCTTCCATCTGTTTGTCAGTCCGGGCAATATCGGCACCACCGAGTCGGCCGGAGACAACAACCTTGATGCCCAGGGCACCGGATTGCAGCGTGCGCTGAATCGCCAGGCGAACTGCCCTGCGGTATGCAACACGTCGTTCCAGCTGTTCAGCAATGCTTCGACCGACCAGGACTGAGTCCAGTTCTGGCTGACGCACTTCCTGGATGTTCAGGCGAGCGCGCTTTTCGGTCATCTTTTCGAGTTCGCCGCGCAACTCATCAACGCGCTGACCACCTCGACCAATGATGATTCCGGGGCGAGCAGTGTTGATCGTTACTACGAGGTCCTGGGGACCACGCTCGATCTCGATCTTCGAAATAGCTCCACTTTCGCCGAACTGCTTGTTGATCAGCGTTCGGATGCCGTGGTCTTCGGCAGTTAGCTTCTTGTATTCGCTACCGCGGTGAGCAAACCAATGGGCTTGCCAGTCCATCACGCCGCCAAGGCGAAAACCTATCGGGTGCGTCTTCTGTCCCATTAGTTGCTCCTCGCCTCGGCCACTTCGATCGTCAGGTGACAGGATGGCCTGTCTTTGGATCCTGCACGCCCACGGGCCTTAGGCTGGTAGCGCTTCAACACGGGCCCCTGGTCCGCAGTGATGCGGACAATCTTCAGGTCATCCCTGTTGAGCAGGTCATTGTTTTCCGCGTTGGCAGCAGCGGAACGCACAGTTCGCAGCACTACCTCGGCGGCAGGGCTGGTCATGTACATCAACGCGCTTTCTGCAGCGGCAACGGACTTCCCGCGCACCTGGTCAATTACCAGGCGCATTTTCAGTGGTGAAACACCTATGTTCTTGGAACGTGCGATAGTCATATCTGTTCTAGCGGACTGAACTGGACCTGT
>JAURLM010000069.1 GCA_030831265.1 Chloroflexota bacterium | reverse complement strand
GTGCGGCTTCTGGTACGGCCTCATGTGTGCCCTCAGGCCAATGTCATCCTGCGGCTCAGGAATTGTGAACTTCCACCACGGAGATTCGTAAACGCCGGGCTTTGGATCATCCCAAATCTTCAGGATCGTCTTGATCGCCTCGGCGGTGTAGGCACGGTTGTCGATATGCCCACCCTCGTTGTACCCGAAAACCTCAGTGTCACCAGCGAAGCTACCCGTGCCGATACCCCACTGGAAGCGGCCCTCAGCCATGTGATCAAGCTGCGCTATGCGGTTCGCCAGCACAAACGGGTTGTGGTTGGGCATGCAGGTCACGCCGGTTCCCAGCTTGATGTTCTTGGTGACACCCAGCGCGTGCGCTATGAACAGGTCCGGTGACGGGATGTTCTCCCATTCAGCCGTGTAGTGCTCACC
This sequence comes from Chloroflexota bacterium, assembly GCA_030831265.1. GTDB lineage: Bacteria > Chloroflexota > Dehalococcoidia > Lucifugimonadales > Lucifugimonadaceae > JAJCYX01. The sequence goes on along the minus strand of JAURLM010000069.1, from coordinate 7,202 downwards.
TATCCATGCCTCGGAAAAGCCAAGCTCGTCCAGCTTGACCATCTGGTGAAGGTCATCCTTCAGGGTTTTTGTGAGGTTCGCCCCGGGAGCATGGAGCGGCATGGTGAAGAAACCGAGATTCATCGCGACCTCCTGCCATTCAGGCAGCAACATGAAGGATTATTGCCGTAATCCCGTCCCTGTTCCGAAGACAAAATACCGGCGGGGGGCAGACTAACCGTCCAGACTGCTTTCGACAAGATCTGCCACTACTGAATCAAGTCCCGGTTGGCGCTTGTCGCCATTCAGGCCTCGCTGACATCCCAGCCGTCAATCGTGTGGTACCCATCTGCTGGCAACCGAACTATCGCCGGTAAACCCTGCGCCCGTTTGATGCGTTGAACGTTGAACATGTGAGTCATGTATTCGAAGTACATGTGCCTGAAAGTGGCCTCAAGCGTCAGGGTTCCGCCGTCAGGTGTCACGGTCACCCCGTGTGGATGCGCTTGCGTCATCATCGCCCACTGCGGGCTTGGCGCGCGGGTCACCAGCATCTTACGACCTTCATGGACAGTCACTCGTCGCAATACAGACTGCGCGATCTGCATCGCCTCCTCCATTGCACCGAGAATCTGCTCTGGTGTGTAGAAGACATCCTCATCAAGTCGACGGTCATGGCGAGTCGAGTTAACGTGTCCGAGCCGTTCCTCGGAAATTGGAATGCCGTCTGCAAAAAGCTGGTCACGCCAGCGCACCAGCAACCAGCGGTAGACCACGGATGCCATGTGACTGGTCTGCTGGCGGATGCTCCAGCCTGCCCAGCCAAACGCGTCGTTCGTCCAATCGAGCGCAGCGTCGTCCAGCCCTGCAATTTCGCCGCGCACCATGCTGTCCAGCTTCCAGTACTGCGGAAACAGGACGCGGAGTGGAGCATTGTCGTCCGCGTTAGTTGTCAACCAGTCACCTCTCGTTGTTGAACACGAACAGGTCTCCGCAGTTGTCGCAGAACCTGGAATCTCGGCGTGATGCGCGCTTGCAGTTAGAGCACACTACCTGCGCCGGCGTAATTGTAGAGACACGCGTCCCGCAGCCGGGGCAGAAGTTGTCGTGAGAGCGAATGTGTGCTCTACAAATGGGACATACCAGCAACGGGACGTTTCGCCGTAGATGATACGTGGAGTGTGCTTTTACGCGACGGAACATTCGCAGCACCACGAACAGGCCGATTGCAATTAGCAACAGGGCGAAGAAGATGCCCCAACCGCTAAAGGCAAGGACGTTGAACAGACCGTGTAAGAACGCAGCGGCCATAAGTCCTGCGAAACCCGTCAGCTTGCGCTGGAACGGAGGTGCCTTTGGGTTCAGCGTCAGCGCCCACATGGAACCGAAAATAACGTGAGCGAGAGTGCTTACGGGACCGCGGGCAATCATCACTTCGGGGCCGTATGTGAATGCGTAACTGATGTTTTCTGCGGTAGCGAATCCAAGGCTGGCAGCCGCCCCGTAGATAAGTCCGTCCAACGGTTCCCGGAGGTGTCGAGTGCGGTAGACGCCCAGCCGCACGGACAGGAACTTTGATCCCTCTTCGACCGGCCCGACGATGAAGAACATCACCGCTGCCAACGTAGCAATGTCAGTAACGCCCAGCCCTATCGTGTCAGAGTCAATGAAACGCGCCTCAAAGAATGCAGCTGGCAATACCGAAGCCATACCCAGGCCGAAAGCGATGAAAAGTATTTTGTGAGGCGCACCACGGTATGAGCGACCGTGCGTGAAGACCCAGAGCCACAGCAATCCCGGGATTATTGCGCTGACAATCGTGAACGCTACTGTCATTCAGCATTCAGTCCTGTGGATTCGTAGATCTTTGTCGCTGTGCTGGTTGTTCAGTTCACTTTGGTTGGGTATGTGCCTGCGATCAGGTCATGCAGAGCACGCTTGTCTTTGCGGAACGCTGCCATCAGGTAACCGATAAGCAAAGTGATTGCTGATAGGAATTCAGCGAATGTACGGATTGTGGCTCGCACAAAACCGATTCTGCGGTTGCCCTTCGCATCGAAAATTCGGATGCCCAGCATAGCCTTACCGGGCGTTGCTCCATACAGAGCCACGAAAACGATGTCCCATGCAAGGGTCATCAGGCTGTGCCAGCTCTGTGTGGTGGTGTAGGAAAACGTCTGGCCGTCGATGATCTCGGTCTGGGTTACCCAGAAGGTATCTCCAAACAATATCGGCCAGATGATCGCCCCGATTGCGAACACCAACAGACTGTCGATGATGACAGCAAGAAACCGTATCCAGAATCCTGCCGGGTCACCATGCACCGCAACTGCGGCCGGCACTCCGTTGTAGTTGCTCGTGGGTGAAAAAGGCAGCCCGCAGTTAACACACGCGGTCTCCTGCGGTTGCCTGTGTGACTTGCAGCGTGGACAGATCGTGTCCGGGTCAACTGGTCGGTAGTATCCCGGCCCTGTCGCCCACGGATCATGGTCCGTGCCACGCTCCGCAGCCGGCTCTGTCCTGGCCGTTCCGTGGTCCCCTAACTGGCTCAACTGGGTTCCACAGGCACGGCAGAACGTAGAATCTGAGGGGCTCATCTCATGGCATGAAGGGCACTCATTTGGTCTTGCTTCAGGAGGCCGAGCCTGCTCACTGGCTGCACCAACTGGCGTGCCGCACGCGGGACAGAAGCCTGCGCCTTCCGGAACTGCACGAAAACATCGTGTGCAGAGCTTCTGGTCGTTCAATTCCCTCTCCCGCGTTTACCGTTCGTCGTTCTCGCCAACTTATACACGGCATCTTACGCGTTTATCTCGTGCTTGTACTGGCCTAATCGAACTACTGAAATTCCGGGCGAGTGATCATAAGGGTTAAACTTAGTCGCTGCCGCCTTGCCACACAGCTACTCATGGCAGTTCGGCCAACTCGGAGAAACAACCTGTGCCCACGAAATACGCTGGAAAAGTCAACGCACCGGATTTTCGTGCCGGGCTGGACTGGCTGAACACGGAATCACCAATCTCTCTCTCCCAACTGCGCGGCAAACTGGTTGTCCTTGATTTCTGGACGTACTGCTGAATTAACTGCATGCACATACTTCCGCAGTTGCGGAAGCTGGAAGAGAAATATCGAGAAACGCTGGTGGTGATTGGTGTCCACTCAGCAAAATTCAGCACCGAAAAATCCACTGCAAACATCGCCGAGGCAGTATCCCGGTACAACATCGGCCACCCGGTTGTGAACGATGCCGAATTCGCGATATGGCAGCAATACGGCGTGCGTGCATGGCCGACACTCATGTTCATCGATCCGCAGGGCAAGGTGATTGGTCGGCACGAAGGCGAGTTCGCATTTGGCGATCTTGACCGCGTATTCCAGGAGATGATCGCTGAGTTTGAAGCTGCCGGACTGCTAAATCGTGAGCTTCTGCCGTTCCAGCAACGCGCATTCACGGAAGCGGCGCGTCCACTTGCCTATCCCGGGAAGATCGAAGCCGACGCCGTCAACGAACGGCTCGCCATTTCGGACTCTAATCACCATCGCGTGCTGATCACATCACTCGACGGTCAGGTAAATCAAGTCATCGGCAACGGTGAAGCGCCAGAGTTTTCACCAGGCCCGAGAGGATTCGATGCCCCGGTGTTCGACAATCCGCAGGGCACGGTGTTCGTTGGTGAATCGCTCTACGTGGCTGACGCCGGTGACCACACCATCAAGCGAGTCGATCTCACGCAAAGAACGGTCACAACAATAGCGGGAACAGGGCAGCAGTCGCTGTTCCGACACGACGGTGGTCCCGCTCTGACGAAGCCTCTCAACTCACCCTATGACCTCGGGCATTCCAACGGTGTGCTCTATATCGCGATGGCAGGTTTCCACCAGCTCTGGGACTTGAATCTTGGTGATGCCAGCGTTGCGCAATTTGCCGGGACGGGCGGTGAGGACATCAAGGACGGAACACGCCTGGAAGCGTTGCTGGCCCAGCCGTACGGTCTTGCGGTCCAGGGCAACAATGTGTTTTTTGTCGACTCAGAAACAAGTTCTGTGCGCGTTGCAAAACTGGGCCAGGGCGGACGAGTCGTGACGTTGGTCGGCACTGGCTTGTTCGACTTCGGGGACAGCGAAGGAATTGGTAAAGAGGCGAAATTGCAGCATGTGCAGGGTGTCGCTGTCGGCATCGACGAGCTGTTTATAGCGGACACCTACAACCACCGCATAAAGCGTCTGAGCCTCGCCACACTGCGCGTCACAAACATTGCCGGTACTGGCAAGCGGGGCAGCGCAGACGGCACGCTGGCAAAAGCCACCTTCAACGAACCAGCCGGACTCGCAGTTGCCGGAACCCGGATATACGTCGCTGATACCAACAACCACGCAATCCGTGTCATCGACGCTCAGGATGACTCAGTAACGACGCTGGAACTTACCGGCCTGTAAATCGGCTGCGTTCTATGCACGCGTTCTTGTTTCGGGTGTAACATCCGGCCATTCGGCTTTCAGTATGAAATCCACCGGTAAAGCCACTGGAGCGCACCATGAAGCTGCTATTTTTCGACGATTTCAAGCTTGGCGTAGTCAATGGAAGCAACGTAGTCGACGTCACCAGCGCTGTCAGCGGAATCAAGTACGTCAACCCACAAGACCTCATCCGCGGCGTCATCGAACAGTTCTCCACCTATCGCAAACCTCTTGCTGACGCGGCCGCCAAAGGCAAGGGCGTGCCGCTATCGAGCGTCCGCATCCGGCCACCGCTCCCCAAGCCGACGAACATCGACTGCATGGCCGTGAACTACATGGAACACGGCACTCGTTCCGAACCAGCGCCAATCAACGCATTCCACAAGTCTCCGCTGAGCGTCATCGGCCCCGGTGACACCATGATCCTGCCGGACGTTCCCGCAACCATCTTCGAGGGTGAAGCTGAACTTGCACTGGTAATCAGCAAGACAGCCACGAACGTCCCCGCTGCGAAAGCCTTCGACTACATCTTCGGGTACACCAACTTCATCGATGGCTCAGCGCGTGGCCTCGGTGGCATGAACGCGTTCCACGCCATGAAGCGGCACGGAATGGCACGAACGGTACATCGTGACCAAAGACGCTGATTAGCGAATTGCCCCCGTTCGGCTGAGTTTCGGTGCACAATGTCGGCGAAAACTAATCGGCGTTTCAAATCGCGAAAGGAACATCCCAATGGCGACCATCGTAGGCAGTGGCGATTTCAAGTATGAAGTGGTTACAGACTGGCCGCAGATGCCGTCATGGTGGTCATTCGGCCTGGCGTCTGATGTTGCGGTCGATTCAAAAGACCGGGTCTGGGTCTTCTCACGCGGCAAACATCCGGTCACATGCTGGTCAAAAGACGGAAAGTTCATCGGTAGCTGGGGCGAAGGGTTTTTCCGTGAGCCGCACGGCATGTTCATCGACAAACAGGACAACATCTGGCTGACCGAAAAGCAGCGGCACATTGTCACTAAGCACAGCCCGGATGGCGAAATCCTGCTGGAGCTGGGCACGCGTGACTACGCTCAGGTCACCGCGGGGCAGCACGGCCACTTTGGCCTGCCTTTTAACTCGCCCAGCGGCGTGGCCATCGCATCCAACGGCGACATCTACGTCTCGGACGGCTACGGCAACCACCGCGTGCAGCACTTTTCTCCTGCTGGCAAGCTGAAGAACTCATGGGGCAGGTCCGGGACCGGGCCGGGCGAGTTCACACTGCTGCACAAGGTGGGCATCGACTCCAAGGACCGCGTCTACATCTGCGATCGGGAGAACAACCGTATTCAGCGCTTCGACCTCAAGGGCAACTACATCGACGAATGGAAAGATGTAGCAGGTCCCGGTGACACGTACTTCCACACGGATGGCATGGTCTACGTGGTGGAGCAGGGCGGCGGCAACGGTATCTCCATCTGGACCGAAGATGGTGAACTCGTCACGCGCTGGCGCGGCGTCGCTGAAGCTGTCGAGGCGGCACACGGCTGCTGGGTGGACAGCGAAGGCAGCATTTATGCTGCGGAGATCGGCCAACCCGGCCACGGTCAGCGCATCCGCAAATTCGTGCGAATCTAGAAAACGCCGGACTCTGCTTCCGCAGGTTTTGGACAAACACAACAGGGCCGCTCTCGGAAAGTACCGGAGCGGCCCAGCCTGTCTATCTAGTTACTCGACGGCTACGAATTTGCCGTCTTCCCATTCGGGATCGGCAGTCAGCAATGCACGCAGGGCTTCGTACCACTCATTCTGTCCGGGTGAATCAGAGTTCCCGCGATACGACTTCTCATCCTTGAACACCGCGATGCCAACAAGCTCGTTGACCTTGTTGTCAGGCTGCAAGAGGTAACCTCCAACCGAACCGGTCACGCCAGGGCGGACCTCTTTCGCCCATTTCTCGAAAATGGCGATGACATCCTGCGTCTTACCTGGCTTCACTTTCATCCGGAACATTGAACCGTACATACGTCCTCCCGATAGTCGATTGGAATTCATTACGAGTCGCAGATCGATTCTGTGCTGTCTGTTCGCACCAGTCAAACTGAATCACCATCACCACTGGTTGACGAAACGACTCCACGGCCTTGCTGCCGTACAATCCCGCAGGATACGTTTTCGATGCGTGATTTCGTGAAAGGGTACAGCGCATGTCATCTTCAGCAGACCAGTTCGGCATCATTCCTGTTCACGAATTGCGTTCACTTGTCGCTCAGAAGAAGGTCTCGCCTGTTGAATTGACGGAAGCCCACATCAGGCGGGCAGATGAGCTCGATCCCAAACTCAGCATCTACATCACCCGTCTTTCGGAGCAGTCGCTTGATGCTGCTCGTTCCGCCGAAGCTGCGATCATGCGAGGCGACGAAAACCTGGGCCCGCTGCACGGCATACCGGTTCCTGTGAAGGACACCGAATCGATGGCCGGTGTTCCTTGGACACATGGCTCGCTGCCGTACCGAAACGACATCCCGGCACATGACTCGCTGCCGGTGCAGAGGCTCAAGGCCGCCGGGGCAATAATTACCGGCAAGACCAACACCCCTGAGAACGGGTTTGCCGGTACGACCGAGAACAGGCTCGGCCCGCCTGCGCGCAACCCGTGGAACCCGGACTGCACGCCGGGCGGCTCGTCCGGCGGCTCCGCGGCAGCAGTCGCAGCAGGGCTTGCGAGTTACGCGACCGGCGGCGACGGTGGTGGCTCCATCCGTATTCCCGCAGCCTTTTGCGGT
>JAURLM010000068.1 GCA_030831265.1 Chloroflexota bacterium | reverse complement strand
TTGAGGTAACTTTCATCAAATACGAACCCAATGGAACTGCGACAGCATAAACTCAGCCTCCTGCAACGGCTGACTGACTTGGTTCACATACTGATACCCGTTGTGACCGTCTCCCCTGAAACTGTTTCAGCATGGATGTATGAAATCTGGGAAGATTCGGCCTCCGGTAAGGAGGACTGGATCTTGCGATGAAACGTCTTACAGAAGAGCAGATCGTGTACAGAGGATGCTATACTGCACCGTGACCTGAACTCTGACAGAACCGACCGGAACAGATGGCCGGAGCTAAACGAGTGGTTGCGCAAGAAGATAGAACTGTTAACCGGACGACGCCAATTGGAGTTGCTGAATGACTTACGCTTTTGTTCGGGTCCCGTGGGATTCCGAAATTGCCGATACAGCTTGCCCGCGTTGCGGCACCGCAGTAAATGAAGACGAGTCCCTTTTCTGCGATCACCTGCTATTCATATTCATGGAAGGAGAATTCGTGTTTGCACGCGACACAGTGAAGGCGATTATTCCTGGTCCCGACGAAAGCGAGGATCCAGTCGAACGGATTGCTGAGAAGCTGGATCATGCGCTTGTTGTTGAGTTCAGTTCAAGTTTTGTGGGACCAGGTGCTGCGTACGGTTGGGACTATTCGATGGATGACTGAATCAATGTAGATCCGGTAACCGAGCGATGTCCTGGCTTTCCTTCGTAGCGTGGACTTGGACAGGCAGTGTGGGCAGGGCATGAACAGTTCCTCGATTCGTGTACAGAGGATGCTATTCTGCACCGTGACCTGAGTTCTGACAGAACCTCTTCGCCTTTGCGAACGGTTCTGACAGAACCCGTTTCCTATCCCCAGTCTTTGGTTTTAAGACCGGGATCGTCGACGGGGATGGGTTCAAGGTTGGTGACGACGACGTTGGTCGTACCTTCTCGGTGTGACATTGTGCCACTGGCAATGAGGAGCGCTGCAGCGGCTTTGCGTCGCAACCGCTGGTAGACAGCCTGCCAGAGTATGAGCGGGGAGTGTCCAAACTCATCCTCGAGCGAAATGAAGGTCGCTTTCGAGTTTGGTCGCTGCCTGCGGATCACGAGTCCTGCAACCTTTACCGGTGCACCTTCTTCTACTTCAACCAGCCGGTTGCTTGGAATGACATCAGCGGGTAGATATGAACGTAACCGGGCCATGATGTGACTTTCCGGATGCACTCCCAGTGAGCCGTATTGCTTGATCATCCTGTCCCAGTCTGTCTCAGCCTCGAGTGTTACCTTGTCCTGTTCTACAGAAAGCGGCAGAGCAAGTTGATGGTTCACGGGGCGGTATCTCAGCCCGATCTCCCACCGCTGGCTGCGACGATCTGCCGTGTCACCGGAATTGAAACAGTCGAACGCCCCTGCTTTTGACAGGTGATCGAGCTGGTCATGTTTGAGACCTGTGCGCTCCATGAACTGCGCTATCGACGCGAACGGTCCGAAACGGTCTCTTACGGCGAGCACGATCTCGGCGCTTTTTTTCTGGATGCCCGCGACATGCAGGAATCCCATGCGCAACTTTTCGTTGTCGATCACGGAAAGCTTGCCACTGCGGTTCACGTCCGGTTGCAAAACCTCGATGCCATGTCGCCCCGCATCTTCTTTCAGCGTCTCAAGGTTGTAAAAGCCCATCGGCTGCTGATTGAACAGCCCCACGTAAAACTCCAACGGGTAGTAGACCTTCAGGTGCTGCATCTGAAATGCAGTAACGCCAAAGGCGTATGCGTGGCTTTCCGGGAACTGGTACAGCCCGTGGAACTTGCCGTAGATGCGCTCGGCCGCTTCAGCAGGCACGCCACGGCTCAGTGCTCCGGCGATGAACTTTTCCTTCCATACCGGGACATGCCGCCATGCGTCGGGTCGGCTGAACGCTTTGCGCATCCGTTCACCCTCCACCGCGCTCATGCCAGCCACGCTCACTGCAAGCTCGCCAAGCTGATCCTGGTAAAGCGGCACGCCATATGTGCGTTCGAGTGCGCTCCGCTCTGACTCATGGTCGAAATCCCATGACGGTGGCAAGCCCGCCTTTTTCTCCCTGTGCCTGCGTATAAGGAGGGTCACACCATCGTTCACGCCGACACCGGGCCTGACTGCCCCGACCTCCCATGCCATCTCCTCAAGATTCTGTGGGAGCAGCCGGATGACTGTCTGCATCTGTGCCGCTGATTCGATCTGGAATGTGCCGATGGTGTCCGCGGTATGGATGGACGCGTAGACTTTCGGGTCACCGAAATCGATGCGTGAAAGATCGAGCGGTTCCTCGTGTCGAACCCTTATCAACTCCTGTGCTTCTAGCATCTGCGATAGCGCGCCGAGCGCCAGGAAATCGATCTTTACGAAGCCCGCGTCTTCCGATGCAAACTTGTCCCATTGGCAGATGAACCTGCCGTCGATTGCGCTGCGCTGAAGTGGGACGGTCTCGGATAGCGGACGGGCGCTGAGGATCATTCCTCCGGGATGTTGCGCAAGATATTTTGGGAAGCCTTTCAACTGGAACGATAGGCGGATCAGGTCATTCCACAGCGGTGCTTCAAGACGATTCTTGAACTCTGGTGAGGAGAGTATTTCGGTGGGAAGATCCTCAATACCTGCATGGCCATCAAGGTTTTTGGACATCCTGTCGAGGTCTTCAGATGGCAGGTTGAGCACCTTGCCTAGGTCTCGCACTGCACCCCGGACGCGGTAGGTTGAAATCATTCCGGTAAGCACGGCGCGCTCATAGCCCCAGCGCTCATGGACGCGCAGGATGAGCTGCTCCCTGATCTCACGCGGGAAGTCTAGGTCGATATCCGGTGGCGGCAATTTCTGGTCATCATAGGTGTCAGGCAGGAACCGCTGCAGGCGCAACCCGAACTTGAGTGGGTCGATGTGCGAAAGACCGATCAGGTATCCGGCCAGCAGCGCCACTGATGACCCGCGGCCTCGGCCTGGTGGATTTACGTCCACCGTCAAGCCCGGTTCGACAAGTCCAAGCTCTTCCTGCACCTCGCGCGCTATCTTGATGATGTCGTAGTACTGGAGTAGAAAACCACAAAGGCCATGCTTTTCCAGTAGCCGAAACTCTTCGTCCAGCCGTGCTGTAACGGCCTTTGTAACGCCACCGTATTTCCTGATAGCCGCTGCCTCGCATATTGCGCGCAAATGTTGCGACTCTGTTCGACCTTCTGGCAAGTCACGGTATTCAGGGAAGCTGTAGATCTCATCACCGGTGATGTCGAAATTACAGCGATCAGCGATGCGCACCGTGTTGGCGATCGCCTCCGGGTAATGACCGAAGACAGGTGAATTGAAAAGGGCGGCAACCTGGTCCGGTGACTTCATATAGAACTGCCGGTTGACCCTTCGCTGTGACTCGGTCTCTTCTAGTGTGCTGTTGTGCTGCACGGCAACAAGCGCGTCGTTAAGTTGAAACCGTTCTTTGACGTGATAGTGCACGTTGTTGGTGGCTACGATTCCTACTCCGACCTGTACCGCAAGGCTCGCAAGATTGCGGTTGCGCTCTGTATCCCCGCGAACGAGGTTCTGCTGTAACTCGACGAAGTAGTTACCTGCACCAAACCAGTCGCGGTATCGAGTGATCATCTCGCTGGCAGTTTCGAGGTCGCCGCTATCAACGAGTGCTGCAAGCTCGCTGTTCCTGCATCCTGAAAGGCAGATCACGCCGTCGGTGTGTGATTGGATTACGACGGGATCGAGCATCGGCTTGAGTCGATCTTCAGCGTCCATGTGTGCCGCGGTCACAAGCTGGCAGATGTTGCGGTAGCCGGTGCGGTTTTCAGCCAGCAGAGTGATGTGATGCCCGCTGTTGAGCGTCAGTTCCACGCCAATGATTGGCTTGATGCCCATTGATTTGGCTACCTGGGCAAAGTGCATGACGCCGCATAGGTTGTCGTGATCGGTTATGGCAAGAGCCTCTAGGCCGAGTTCATGCGCCCGGCTGAGCAGTTCACCGATACTTGATGCCCCTTCTTTGAACGAGTAGTTCGTGTGGCAGTGGAGCTCTGCATAACGGTTTTTTTGCCGCTTGGGCTCTTGGGTATCAATGAGTCCGTGGTCAGCACCGGACCTGGGTTTTATTGTTGGCGGAGATCCGTTAATTGATCCAGCTGCAGGTAGAGATATACGTGCCATCACCCTGCCTGCCTGTACCAGAGGTTGTGGACAAGGTCTCGATAGATGGTCACTTTTC
>JAURLM010000067.1 GCA_030831265.1 Chloroflexota bacterium | reverse complement strand
CGAAGTCAAGTTGACCCGTACCGAGTTCGAGTTGTTGCGGACGATGGCCGTGGACGCTGGCAAGGTCCTGACGCACAGACACCTGCTGCAAACCGTATGGGGGCCGGAATATGGCGCTGAGACCGAGTACCTGCGGACGTTCGTGAAGCAGCTTCGACGCAAGCTGGAGCATGACCCTTCACGCCCCACACGTATCCTGACCGAGCCGGGAGTTGGCTACCGCCTGTTCTTGGAATAGGTTTTTCGACGGCTATTCACATGCGGTCATGGCATCCCGAAGCTTGTTAGGCGTAGACTTCCCGCGAAACGGAGGTTTCGCTTATGCCGCTTGATCCGCGTGTCACGCAATTCATTAACGACAATCCGCAGGGTGTCCTGACGACCTATCGCCGCAACGGCAAAGCCCAGATGAGCATTGTGACTGTGCGTGTGCATCGTGATGCCGTTGGTGTTTCGATTACCGAAGACAGGGCAAAATTCAAGAACCTGCTCCGTAACCCTGAATGTTCCATCCTCATTTCATCTGCGGACTGGTGGTCAGGGTTCATCGTGGTTGATGGCACCGCTGAACTCATATGGTCCGGTAATACTGATCCGGTAGAGTTGCAGCACGCTCGCCGTGAGGTCTACTCAGCCACCACTCGTCGCCGAACGGCAGACTGGGCCGAGTATGACCGGTTGGTGGACGCCGACAAGCGGGTTGCGGTGATTATTCAGCCGCAGCACATGTACGGCACGTTCTTCAACGAAAAGTGGCCCGGTGCAAGAATCGCACCGGGTGGAAAGTAAAAGCGATCACCGCTTTGTAATTCCCAAATGAGACAACTTGCATCGGCACGGCACTGTACTGTCGGCTACGCGGCCCTTGTAGTGCTGGGTGCTGCGCTCATCGCCCTGTTGCTCAATGCCTGTGGTGACGACTCACGGAAGCTCCACTGTCGCTGGAACTCCGACACCTCCCGGGCAAGTTGCAACATCGTCCAGCCCGAACCTCACCCGCGAACAGGCTTTAGCGATTGCCAGCGAGGTATTTACGAAGAGTCACTCTCTTGCCACGGCTGTTGAAAATCCGCACGACACAGTGTCCCGCCTAATGCGGCTCAGAGAACTGCGTGAGGCTGCATCAATACCGGAATTTGACGAGCACCGTGACACGTTGGTGTGGATCGTGCAGGTGGAAGGAACTTCCCGGCCACCTGCGGAAAACGCTACAACCAGCAGTGGGCAGCCTCTCGTCTACCGGTTCAACGCCGTTGCGATTGACGCGGAGACAGGTGATGTCATCAGCCGCATGCAGTCGGAGTATGAGCCATTCATATTGCCGATTGAATTTCTCCCGAAAGCGATTGTGAACGCTGGACTGGATGAGCGAAACATTCAGCGGGATTCGCTGCCTGTCTCACGGGATGAAGCAGTGGATATCGTCCTTGCCAGATACGGAAACTAACGGACGACAAACAGAGACGCTATCGAGACTTCGCTGGTGATGTTTTCAAACCCGGTGTTGCCGGGTGACAGTTCGGTTGGCCCGCTCGCGACTGCAACGCCGGTATCGACGTATGCTGCACCTACTTCCACATCCGGGCCTTCTCACTTACCAATGCCAGAAACTACTCCGCATGTCCGGGTGACGAATACTCCGGTGGTGAATCGGTTGAGCTGGCTCGTGATAATGCCGAGCGAGTTGAGCTTCAGGGGCTGTTTTATCAGTGGCCCACCGGGTGAATCGCACCTGACATGCTGGATGTCCGTACCGTATTTCTTTGTCGATACACAGACGGGGGATATTTATCTCAGCGATGGTTTGGGATTTATCGGGCCAGCGCTGACCAAAGACGAATCGCTTGCCTTGCAGCACTTTGCATGGGCCGAAGGGTGGTGGGCGCTATGGCACAAGGTGCACCAGTACAACGGAACGCGGTTGCCTGATGGCCTTGCGGCAACGCTGGATAGGCCTGACGCACCAACACCTACGCCATTTCCTTCAACACCGACTCCGCCAGTAGGAACGACGCCCACTCCAATTCCGACACCACCAACGCCAACTCCTACGCCGAGGGTGCCCGGTTAAGCTCGAATAAGCAGTAATCGGTAAGTCGGGCAGGACACTGGATTGGTTCATGGCGCGTCAATGCCATGACATTGCGAACAGTCTTTGGGTAAGCGATAACCTGCGGCCAGGCACCGTATCCCGCGCTTACTTATCCGTCAGCTTTGCTACTGCGGCCTCGTTCAGATCGATTCCCAGTCCCGGTGCATCGGTAAGTATCATCTCGCCGTTCTTCGGAATCACGCCTTCGCCGTACAATTCCGCCACTTCGTCGAGCGGCCCGGAGAACTCTGTCGAGAACTCGTGCGGTCGAGTGCCGTTCTGCACGGTGGCGAACACATGCAGAGAAGCCATGCTGTTGATTCCTGCCTGTGGGCTGTGCGGCATCACAGGCTTATCCAGCGTCGTCGCCATCTCGTAAATCCGCTTCACCTCGGAAGGCCCGCCTGCGCTAAGGATGTCCGGTTGCAGGATGTCCGGGTCACCCAGTAGCACCAGGCTCTGGAACCACCAGCGGTACGCATCCTGTTCACCAGCAGAAACGGCCACATCCAGCGCATCTGCAACCTGTTTCAGCCCCGGCAGGTCATAGTTGGGAATCGGCTCCTCGAAGTGATCGATGCCAAGTGCCTCAAAGCGGCGACCTTGCTGGATTGCCGTTGAGACAGAGTAACCGTTGTTTGCGTCGAAACCGAGATAGATGCCGTCACCCAGGAACTCCCGCACCAGCTTGAACATCTGGTAGTCCTTCTCCGGGTTTGAGTCCTGCCGCCATCCCTTCCAGTCCATGCGAATCTTGAAGGCCCGGAAATTCATGTCCCAGCCCTTCTTCACGATCTCCAGCATCTCCTCAGGCTGCATACGCCATCCGGAACCCGTCGACCAGTACAGCGGAATCGTCTTGCGAGCAGCGCCGCCCATCAGCATGTGAACTGGCATACCGGCCTCTTTGCCGAGCAGATCCCAGAGGGCAACGTCGATCACGCCTACCACCGATGCAGGCAGCTTGTAGAGACGGTCTTCTTTGCCTAGCGCCAGCGTTTCCCAGTGCCTGTCGATAGTCCGCGGGTCCTCGCCGATCAGCGTCGGCTTGATGATGCTTTCGAGATACGCCTCGAACACACTGCCGTTGCGACCGGGAACGACTCGGTTGCGGCCCGGCGCTTCCGCCCAGCCTTCGACTCCGCTGTCAGTCTGGACTCGTAGCAGGCCTTTGCCGGTTTTCAGCGGGGTGACGGTGATGTTCGTAATCTTCATGTCAGGCTCCGTGGAGATGCAGGGTAAGCTGTTGGGCGCAACTGTACCGCAAACGGGCAGGACTGCGTAGCTTGGAGACCTGCATACTACTGCGGCTTGCCGGTCAAGATGCCACGGCGTACAGTTCGGCACCGAACGCACATTCCAACAGCATGTTCTTGGCCCTGCACCAAAAGGAGAGAAAAATGAACAGGCGACAATTCACCGGAAACGCATCACAGGTAATGGTGGAACAGCTTGCCGCTTCGGGAAT
>JAURLM010000066.1 GCA_030831265.1 Chloroflexota bacterium | reverse complement strand
GCAGTCAGCGAATCTGCAGCGCAGCGAGCATTGGGTTGAACTGAAGTCCACGGGGACACGGGTCAGGGTGCAGGAAACCGGCGAAGGACAACCGGTCCTGTTTATCCACGGTGGCCCTAACTCAGGGTCAACCCGGGTTCCATTGATAAAGGACATGCCGGGTTTCCGATGTCTCGTGGTTGATCGGCCCGGCACCGGCCTCAGCGAGCAATATCCAGTCAGGGCCGCAAACCTTCCGGACTTCGGAGCAAGTTTCATAGGGGATGTTCTAAACGGGCTAGGGCTTGAGCAGACCCACGTCGTGGCGTCATCATTCGGCGGGCATCTTGCACTTCGCTCAGCGGCAGCCCACCCGGAACGCATCACCAGGATGGTCCAGTTCGGTGCACCGGCCCTAGTTCCGGGCGACCGTTTGCCGCCATTCATGAAGTGGATCGCGAAGTGGTGGGTTCGGAAAATCTTGAGCGTCCTTCCCCCTAACGAGCGCGCCGGCAAGTCGATCATGCGCCAGATCGGTCACGGGTACAGCCTCGACCACAACCTGCTGCCACCAGAGCATGACGAGTGGTATCTCGCCCTCCAGAAGTACACCGACACCAACAAGAATGACGGCAACATGATCGGCAGCGTGATTCCAAACTACGCGCAACTGCGATTCACTGAGCAGTTTCTTGCGGACATTCCAACTCCGACCCTGTTCATCTGGGGTGAGGACGATGGGTTCGGCGGAGCGGACGTAGCAAACGGCGTCGCTAATGCCATGCCGAACGCCGAATTTGTCCTCCACGCGAACTCGGGTCACCTACCGTGGCTGGACGCACCGTCAAAATGTGGACAACTGACGTCAGATTTCCTGAACGGATAGCCGCATTAACCCCTCTCCCTTTTCCGGGAGAGGGGCTCCGCAAAATGAAGTGTTTACCCGGCTACACCACCGGCAGGCCCTGCATGGCCTTTTCTACTTCGGCTTCAGGGTACGCGTAGTCGACCATCTGCCCGGAGATGTACTGCTCATACGCGGTCATGTCGAAGTTGCCATGGCCGCACAGGTGGAACAGGATCGTCTTCGCCTCTCCCGCCTTCTTGCACAGCAACGCCTCATCGATGGCCGCTCGGATGGCGTGTGACGGTTCTGGAGCCGGGATGATCCCCTCGCTGCGAGCAAACTGGACAGCAGCATCGAACACCGTCTTCTGGTGGTAGGCACGAGGCTCGACAAGTCCGTGCTTGACCATCAAACTGACCAGCGGCGCCATGCCGTGGTAGCGCAGGCCGCCGGCATGAATCGGGTTCGGCACAAACGTGTGACCCAGCGTGTGCATCTTCATCAACGGCGTCATGCCAGCCGTGTCACCGAAGTCGTATGCGAACTTCCCGCGTGTCAGCGACGGCGAAGCCTCTGGCTCAACCGCGATGAATCGGACCTTCTTGTCCTTCAAGCGGTCAGGCACGAACGGGAAGGCGATTCCGCCGAAGTTCGAGCCGCCACCGACACAGCCGATGACCATGTCCGGGTAGGCGTCCGCCATCTCCATCTGCTTGATGGCTTCCTGTCCGATGATCGTCTGGTGCATCAGCACATGGTTCAGCACGCTACCGAGAGCGTATTTCGTGTCGTCACGCGTCGCCGCGTCCTCGACTGCTTCGGAGATTGCGATGCCCAGGCTGCCGGGTGAGTCAGGATTTTCAGCAAGAATGTTTCGACCGGCCTGAGTGTCCATTGACGGGCTTGGGGTAACCGTCGCTCCCCACGCCTCGATCATCGACTTCCGGTACGGCTTCTGCTTAAAACTGGCGGAGACCATGTAGACCTTCGCCTCAATGCCCATCTGGTTGCAGGCGAACGCCAACGCAGAGCCCCACTGTCCTGCTCCCGTCTCGGTGGTGATGCGCTTCGTGCCTTCCTGCTTGTTGTAGTAGACCTGCGGGACGGCGGTGTTCGGCTTGTGGCTGCCGGCGGGGCTGACGCCTTCGTACTTGTAGAAGATGCGGGCAGGTGTGCCGAGCGCCTTTTCAAGCCGGTGTGCCCGGAATAGCGGAGTTGGACGCCAGAGTCGGTAAATATCCTGCACTTCGTCAGGAATCTCGATCCAGCGTTCTTTGCTGACCTCCTGTCCAATGAGCGCCATGGGGAACAGCGGAGCGAAGTCATCGGGGCCTGCTGGCTGGTGTGTGCCGGGGTGAAGCGCCGGGTCAAGTGGCCACTCCAGGTCTGCCTGCACGTTGTACCAGTGCGTCGGCATATCTTTCTCGGACAGGTTGAACTTGGTAGTGGCGTCGGTCATTGTTTCCTCCGTGACGGTGGGATGCTGCGGAAGTGATTCGCTCAAGGCAAATACGTGAGCGGCATGTTAGCGCGAGATACGTCCAGGGTGACCACACGGGTTTGTGAGGCGATGGTGAGGAAAGTTTTCCTCACCATCGCCTACACGCATTTTTTCCCTACAAATCACTCCGCTTGCTGGTGGTATCAGCGTTCTTCTCGAACGACTCCAACAACACCATGCCGATGCCGGGCTCTTCCGACGGGTACGCGTAGCCACCTTCGATGCGGGGCAGCTTGTCCACAATGTCCTTGTACCACGTTGCGTTGTAGGCTCGGACCGTCTCCTGGATAAGTGCGTTCGGCGCATTGAGCGAAAGCTGCACGGAGAACGCCAGCGTGACCGGACCAACGCAGTCGTGCGGGGCGATTGGCATTCGGTATGCCTCGGCCATCGTCGAGATGCGCTTGGCTTCCGAGATTCCGCCGACCCATGAGATGTCAAACATGCAGATGGTCATCGCCTGCTTTTCCATCATCTCGCGGAACGCCCAGCGGGTCGCAACCGTCTCAGAAGCCGTGGTCGCAATATGCGTAGACTTCCTGAACTCGGCAAGAGCGTCGATGTTGTCCATCGGCACCGGGTCCTCAAACCAGAACGGCTCTGTCGGCTCGACCGATTTCGCAACACGCACTGCAGACGGCAGGTTCCACAGCGAGTGCATCTCCACCATCACGTCCATGCGGTTGCCGACCTTCGCTCGAATCTTGCGGAACGGCTCGGTGCCTTCTTCGAGGTCTGCCTTGGAGATGAACTGGCCGTTGGTCTTGTCCACGAACTGGTCAAACGGCCAGATCTTCATGGCGGTAAAGCCTTCGGACAGCAGATCGTCGGCAAGCTCACCGGCGTCGGTCAGGAAGGCGTGCTGGTCTTCGTAGGGCTGCTCTGGACGGTAATCCACGTCACCGGTGGCAAGTCTACCCGCACGCTTTACGCCATATGAGTACCCGGCGCAGGTGTTGTAAACCTTGATGCGGTCACGGGAAAGGCCGCCGAGCACGTCGTAGAGCGGAACGTTGTGGCGACGAGCGTGCAGATCCCACAGCGCCATGTCCACGGCAGAGAGTCCGCTCATGTCAGAAGACCGAGCCCGGTGGCGGGCACCGTGGCCGTTCAACTTGTCCCAGTGAATGTCCAGGCGGGTGGCATCCTGTCCGAGCAGGTAGTTGGCGGCGTTCTCGTGAACCCATGTTTCGACGGTGGCAGGTTCAAAAGAGGTCTCACCAATTCCGAACAGGCCGTCACTGGATCCGATTCGAACCCAGATTATTCGCGGGTACTCAGGATTACGTAGCGTT